>CALITV010000237.1 GCA_938048925.1 uncultured bacterium
AGACCGGCTATCAGCAGGCGCAAGCGGCGCTCGCGGTCGCCAAGGCACAGCGCAATGTCGCCGCGACGGCACTCGAGGGAAACCTTCGTCAGGTGCGCTACACCACCATCATCGCACCCTTTTCCGGGTTCATCGCGGCGCGCAACGGCGAGATTGGTGAGATGGCCTCTCCGGCGAGTCCGCGACCGATGTTCGAGATGGTGCAGGCCGACAAACTGAGAGTGCCCGTATTTGTCAGTGAGTTGGAAATCGGCGCCATCTCCCCCGACGCCACGGCGTACGTTTTCTTCGACACCTTCCCAAACGAGGCGGTTGTCGCCAAGATACACTTCATCAACAGCAAGGTTGATCCCGCCACCAAGAGTGTGAAGGTCGAGTTCCTCGTGGAGAACCCGAAACTTAAGTTCAAACCGGGAATGACCGTGCGGGTCCGCATCTCGCTTCCCGAACGGGAATACCTCGTCGTTCCGCGCAACGCCGTTTTCACGCGCGACAACGAAGCCGGCGTCGTCTATATCAAAGATCACGAAGATCGCGTTTTTCCTCAGGATATCTCATTAGGTGGCACGGTCGAAGGATTTGCTATCGTCACCGGTGGGCTGAACGGCGGCGAGCAGATTGTCGTCGGCGGCGGGAGACGCCTCGAGACAGGACAAAAGGTGACGGTCGTCACCTCACCGTCGCCCAACAACTAGGGAGACCGCCATGAATCTCCCCCGTTTTGCCGTTCGGAGACCGGTCCTCGTCTCGGTCATCTTCACAATCATGGCACTTTTTGGTCTCTACTCGCTCGTTGATCTTCCCATAGATCTCATGCCCGATGTCGAGGCCCCCTACATCTCGGTCATCACCATTTATCGCGGCGCCGGATCCGAAGAGGTCGAAGAAAAGATAACCAAGGTCATCGAAGCGGCGCTCTCTTCGACTTCGGGCGTCAAGAATGTCTACAGTCGTTCGATGGAAAATGTCTCGACGGTGACCTGTGAGTTCGCCTACGGCACCAACCTCGACGAGGCGACCAACAATATCCGCGATGTACTCAACATGGCGAAGGGATTCCTGCCCGACGATGCCGACGACCCGCTCATCTTCAAGTTCGACCTCAGCATGATGCCGATCCTTTTTCTTTCCATCACCTCATCCACCGAGGACATTCGTTACAAATTCGACGACATCAAAGACCTCATCATCAGTCCGATCGAGCGTATCCCGGGCGTCGGCTCGGTGATGACCTTCAATCAGATGGAAAAACAGATCGTCGTCGCTATTGACCAGCAACGCTTAGCAGCACTCAACCTTTCTCTCAGCGATATCACGAGCACCATCCGCGCCGAGAATCTCTCGCTCCCCGCCGGGAACATCGAGATCGGTAATTTCGATTTTACCATACGGGTCCCCGGCGAATACCGCGACATCAAAGAAATAGAGGAGACCATCATTGCGAGCACACCGGCCGGCCTCATCAAGATAAAGGATGTCGCGCGAGTTTTCTGGGGCAGTGCGGACAACCGTCAGTTCGCCCTCAAGGACGGCGAATACATGGTCTTCGGCATGGTCCAGAAGCAATCGGGAGCCAACACGGTCGCCATCGCCGATGCGGTAAAGAAGAAACTGGCGGAAATAGAACCGCGGCTACCAACAGGATTCAAGATAACCGTCCTCCTCGACACCTCCGAATTCATCGTCAAGATGGTAAAGAACCTCTCTAATGCGGTTCTCGCCGCCTGCGTTTTCGTGCTTCTCGTGGTGGTTTTTTTCCTTCGCCGATTCCGCTCGAGTTTCATTGTTCTTCTCTCGATACCATCTTCGATGATTATCTCCTTTGCCTTCCTCTACGGCTTCGGTTACACGCTCAACATGGTATCGCTCATGGCGCTGTCGCTCGCAATCGGCATGGTCGTGGACAACTCGATCGTCGTGCTCGACAACATCACCCGCCATCTCGAAGGAGGAACAGCGAAGAAAGAAGCAGCCGTGAACGGCACCACCGAAGTGGGCGGCGCCATTCTCGCTTCGACGCTCACCACCATCGTCATCTTTACCCCGCTCTTTTTTGTCAAAGGATTGGTCGGCGTTCTCTTCGGCCAACTTGCCGGCGTTGTGATATTGACGCTGTCGGCCTCTCTCCTCTGCGCCCTTCTGCTCACCCCGATGACGAGTTCACGCATCTTGGAGACGCCGCGGAACGGGCAGCGTCGGGAAAATTGGTTCTTCCGTTTCGGCGAACGATTTCTTTCTACCGCCGAGCGATTCTACACCCGTTTCATGGAAATGGTTCTTATCCACCGCAAAAAAACCATCGCGGCGGCAGGCCTCATTTTCGTCCTCTCGCTCTTCATTGTGCCGCTCATCGGCACCGACTTCATCCCCGAATCGGACGAAGGCTTTCTCCAGATAGATTTCGAACTGCCGCTCGGCACCCGAAGCGACCAAACACTCGCAGTCGGGCAACAGATCGAACGCATCATTCGTGAGGAAATACCGCCCCACCACCTCATCAGGACATTCCTCCGCGGCGGCCCCGACACCTCTGGATTCGCTCAAAGAGTGCAGGACACCAACTCCGGCACCGCCGGCGCCAAATTGATTTCTCAGTCGGCACGGAACCACAGCGTCAAGTACTACGCCCAACGGATACGCCAGCGGATCACCCGCGAGATCCCGGGCATCGAAAAATTGGATATCATCACCACCTCACCGCTCTCCGGCATCACCATGGGAGGAGAAAAACCGGTCACCATAAAACTGACCCACAAAGACTTCGGCAAACTCGCCGAAGCGGCGCGGCGACTGCAAACGGAACTTGCCCAGATACCGGGGCTCGAAGACATCTCGAACGACGCCGAATCCTTCAAACCACAAATCGAGGTCAAAATAGATCGCGTCCGCGCAAGTCAGGTCGGCCTCAAGACCGCGATGATCGCCGGCGCGGTGCGGAGCGCCTTCTATGGAGACACTGCCTCGATATATCGCAAAGAAGGAGACGAGTTCGACATCGTGGTTCGCTATCAAAAGTCAGACCGAATAACCCTCGAACAACTCAAAGAACTCGAGATAAAAACCCTCTTCGGGACCACCGTAAAACTTAAAGATGTCGCCACCGTCAGCGAAGGCGTCTCCTCGCTGGTCATCAACCGCCAGAACCGCGAACGCATTGTCACCATCGGTGCGCGACTCCAAGGCGACACCGCCATCAGTAAGATATCAGGAGCAGTAAAGAAGGCGGTTACCAATGCCCACATCCCCACCGATGTCGGCATCATCTACGGCGGCAACCTCAAACAGGAACAGGAAACGACCGGCGACCTCTTCCGTTTGCTTCTGCTCGGCATCCTCCTCGTTTACCTCGTGATGGCGGCCCAGTTCGAATCGTTCGTTGATCCACTGGTGATCATCGTTTCCATACCCTTCGCCATCAGCGGCGTTCTGCTGGGACTCTTGATCACCGGCCACTCGCTTTCGGTGCCTGCTTTCCTCGGCATGGTCATCCTCGTCGGCATCGTCGTCAACAACGCCATCGTTCTCATAGACTACACGAAACTCATGCGCGAAAAACATCGTATGACGACCAACGATGCACTCATATTTTCAGGATCACGGCGTCTCCGGCCGATCCTCATGACCGCGACCACCACCATCTTCGGCATGATACCGCTCGCGCTCATGCGAGGAGAATCACACGAAATTTTCAATCCGATGGGCATCGCCGTTGTCTTTGGCCTCGCCTTTTCGACATTGATTACCCTCGTCTTGGTTCCCAGTATCTACTCGACGGTGGACAATTTTCTCCGAAACCGTGGATTAAGAAAGGATACTTCGGAAACTATCCCTTTGGTTTGATAACAAGAACGGCAAGGGGCTGCAATGATTCGTTTGCCCATCCCCGCTCAACACCGGCAGGGACCTCTACGGTGGTACCTGCCTCATACGATTCCGCGCTCTTGTTAGTACGAAGAGTACCACACCCCTCGATGACAAAGAAAATGACCGGCGTCGGCATCGTGTGGAGCGGTAAAGATTTCCTTGGATCAATGGCAAGATGAACTATCTCGATCTTTGGACTTACCGCAAGCCGTCTTCCGACGATTCCCTCCGCCGAGAAGATAATCGGGGCACTGGCCAGCATCAAAGAAGAGGAAGCCGACATGCTACCTCCCTGTCATCATCGCTTCGATATCGGCCTCGGGACTCGTTATCGGCCTGATACCGAACCGCTCGACGAGCACTTTGGCAACCGCCGGCGAGAGGAATCCGGGAAGCGTCGGCCCCAGCCGAATCCCCTTTACCCCGAGATGGAGGAGTGCCAACAGCACGAGCACCGCCTTCTGCTCGTACCACGCAATATCGAAACTGATAGGAAGATTGTTGATATCGTCGAGTCCGAAGACCTCTTTGAGTTTGAGCGCAATGACCGCAAGCGAATAGGAGTCGTTGCACTGGCCGGCATCGAGCACCCGCGGTATACCACCGATGTCACCGAGCGGCAGTTTATTGTAACGATATTTCGCGCAACCGGCGGTGAGAATCACCGTGTCCTTCGGTAGTTTTTCGGCGACTTGCCGGTAGTAATCGCGCTCTTTGTGGCGTCCATCACAGCCCGCCATAACGATGAATCGTTTGATCGCGCCCGACCTTACGGCCTCAACCACCTTGTCGGCGACCGCAAGCACCTGATGACGAGCAAATCCGCCGACGATTTTCCCCTCTTCGAGTTTTTCCGGTGGCTTACAGGTCTTCGCCCGTGCGATAATCGGTGAAAAATCTTTCAT
>CALITV010000238.1 GCA_938048925.1 uncultured bacterium
CTCGGTGCCGGTCATGGTGAAGGGTGTTTTTGCGGTGGATCCGGTCACCGTAGAGCCGTATGCGGGGCTCGCCTTGTCGCTTCTTGCGGGGGCTGAGTGGGAGGCGCATGCCGGGGGATTGGATCTTAGCGATAGCAATACGGGAGACTTCAATGCGATCGATCTCGGGGTGATATTCGGCGCGGAGATGTGGTTCGAGGTCGCCGAATCGTTCTATCTGACGGGCGATGTCCGTTTTGCGTTCGGCGTGATTGATATCATTGACGGTTCAAACGATAACGGCGTTTACAACTTCGCGACGAGTTTTCTGTTCGGTGCCGCGTATCGGCTCTAGTGGTCGCTCCGGTTACTCGCCGATTATCTTGATGAGCACCCTCTTGGGGCGCTTGCCGTCGAATTCGCCGTAGAAAATTTGTTCCCATGGGCCGAAATCGAGGCGTCCGTCGGTAATTGCCACGACGACCTCGCGCCCCATGATCTGGCGTTTGAGGTGGGCGTCGGCGTTGTCTTCGGCGCCGTTGTGTCGGTATTGGGAGTGTGGTTTTTCGGGCGCCAGTTTTTCGAGCCACTGTTCGAAATCGTGATGGAGTCCTCGTTCGTCGTCGTTGATGAAGACGCTTGCGGTGATGTGCATCGAGTTGACGAGGACGAGTCCTTCGGTGATACCGCTTTCGGTGACGGCCTCTTCCACTGCCGGGGTGATGTTGATAAAAGCGCGTCGGGTTGGCGTGTTGATGATGATCTCTTTGCGGTAGTGTTTCATCGTTTTTCCTCCGTGAGGGTCGCTGTTGGTGCTTCTATTGTCATAATGATGGCCGTTTCGGCAAGTTTCCGAAACGATGTCTCTTGAGGGAAAACTTGAAAAAGGGTTATCGGTGCGCTAGGGTAATGCGGTTGTCACGATACGGAGGCGGCAGATGTACCGGCGCATACTTCTCAAATTGAGCGGCGAGGCGCTTCTTGCCTCCGACGGCGCGCCGATTGCGCCGCAGTTTCTTTCGTATCTCGCCGGTGAGGTCGAACAGGTGGTGAGGGAGGGGGTGCAAGCCGCCATCGTCGTCGGCGGCGGCAATATCTTCCGCGGCCTCCAGCAGACCGAGCGTACCGGCATAGACCGGGCGACCGGCGACTACATGGGGATGATCGCTACCGTCATCAATGCGCTGGCGCTCCAGTCTGCTTTCGAGCGGCAGGGGATAGCGACCCGCGTTCAGTCGGCTCTCGAGATGAGCAAGGTTGCCGAGCCGTATATCCGGCGCCGGGCGATCCGCCATCTCGAGAAGGGGCGCGTGGTCATCTTCGGGGCCGGGACCGGTAATCCATTTTTCACCACCGATACGGCGGCGGCGCTCCGGGCGGTGGAGATAGGCGCCGATCTCCTCATCAAGGCGACGAAGGTTGACGGGCTTTATGACAAAGATCCGGTGCGTCATCAAGATGCCCGCTTTATCAAGCAGACTACTTTTGCCGAGGCGCTCCGGAAGGGGTATCAGGTGATGGATGCGTCGGCGTTGCAACTGTGCGCCGAGAACAAACTCGCCGTCAAGATCGTGAACATCTTCGTTCCGGGCGCGATCCTTGCGGCGCTCCACGGCGACGATACGGGCAGTCTCATTACGGCATAGCGAACGGAGGAGGAATACCATGTTCGATCAAAAATCTTTCTTCGACCGCCTCAAGGACAAATTCCAGAAATCGGTCGAGGCCTACCGCGGAGAACTTGCCGTATTCCGTACCGGCAAGGCGACGCCGGCGATCCTCGACGGTGTCGTGATCGACTACTACGGTCAGAAGACGCCCCTTTCCCAGATGGCCTCTATCTCGAGTCCCGACCCGCGTATGCTCGTCGTCCAGCCGTGGGACAAAACCCAACTCAAGGAGATAGAAACGGCTATCCGCAATGCAAACCTTGGTCTCAACCCGATAAACGACGGTCATTTCGTCAAGGTGCCGATTCCACCGCTTTCGGAAGAGCGGCGCAAGGAGATCGTCAAGCAGATTCATCAGGTGACCGAGAAGTTCCGGGTGAGTCAGCGCCATATCCGGCGCGACGCGATTGACGAAATCAAGAAGGCGCAGAAGGATAAACTCATTACCGAGGACGAGGAGAAGAAACACACCGAAACGGTCGAAAAAGAACTCAAGAATTTCCTCAAGATGCTCGACGATATCGCCGCGAAGAAAGAAAAGGAAGTGCTGGAGAATTGAAACCGCGATGGCGAAGCCGGTTCTCGGTATAGATCTCGGCACGACGACGACCATCGTCTCGGTGGTGCGTGACGGCATTCCCGAAGTCGTTCCCGTGGAGGATGATGGTCGCCTGCTTCTCCCGTCGGTCGTTCATTTCAGCGAACAGGGAGAGCCGGTGTCGGTGGGGAGCGAGGCGAAGAAACTGCGCCTGCGGTGCCCCGACCGGACGGTGTGGTCCATCAAGCGCATCATCGGTCGCACTTTTTCGCATCCCGATACCGAGGTGGCGATTCTTCGTTTTCCCTATCGCATTTCGGAGGGAAACAACGACTCGATCGTCGTCCATGTCGGCGGTCGCGCCTATTCGCCACAGGAGGTTTCGTCGTTTGTTCTCAAGCGGGCGGTCGAGGCGGCGAACCGGCACCTTGGGGAGCCGTTTTCCCGCGCCGTCATTACGGTGCCGGCGAACTTCAACGAGGCGCAGCGGCGTGCCACTCAGAATGCAGGGAAACTCGCCGGTCTCGAGGTGTTGCGTATCGTCAACGAGCCGACAGCGGCGGCGCTTGCCTATGGGTTCGGTTCGACCGCCAACGAGCGGGTCGCCGTCTATGATCTCGGCGGCGGCACCTTCGACATGACGATTCTCGAGACGCGCAATAAGGTGCTCGATGTCC
>CALITV010000239.1 GCA_938048925.1 uncultured bacterium
AGGCGTGTCGTGAATGCGGCGGCGTGGCCTCCCTGTGACCCGCCGGTGATAAGCACATTTCCGGGTTTTACCTCGATACCGAAAATTTTTACCTCGGGACGGTTGAGGAATTTGGGGACGGCGCGCACCATGTCGAGCGAGGCGATCGCGGTTGGCTCACCGATGAGATAGGAGTGCAGTTCGGTCGAAGGACTCCCCATACTTTTGAGACCGAGGTAGTCGGGAGCGACGACGATGTAACCAAACGAGGCAAACAGTGCGGCGACAAGTGCGGTTCCGTTTGGCGTGTTTCCCTCGGAGGCCGAGGGGGCGCAGGGGTCGCCGAGCCCCATGGTGCCGTGCTGGATGATGAGTATGGGAACGGTCTTCCCCGTCATCGGCAGTGCGACAATGCCGGTTGCTTCGGCCGGTTGTCCCTTGTCCTGTGTGCGGTAGAGGATTCGATAGACCAGCGTGTCGTATTGAGGATCGCGCTTGATGTCAACCTCACCGTCGTTCTTGAGTTGCGCCTTGGCGAGCGCGAGGGCCACCTTGCTTGTCTTGGCGATGTCGCCGAGAGAGCCGAACATCTGGTCAACCTCGAGGATATCTCCCATGCCGACCGCCGGTAGCCAGTGGTAGGGAGCCATGCCGCAAAGTGTCGGATTGAGGCGCGGGTCGTAAGGAGGAACGAGATCTTCGTCGGACGGCTCCTCGTCGGGTATCTCGCCTCCGTCGGTTAGAGGTTCGTCGCTCAGGAGGGAATCTTCGTCGCCGAGGAGCGAGTCCCCTTCTGGAGAGATTTCGTCATTGTCGGCATTATCATTCGGCTCTCCCTCGCGGTTGTCTATGTCGGGCAGAACAAGGTCGTTTTCAATCGTCGTATTATCGAAAAACCAGTCGTCGGTAGCCGGAGTATTTTCTGGGGAGGAAGAGCAGGCCACGATAACGGCAACGAGCGCAAGCAATAAAAAGAAATTTGTCCTCGGATGCATAGTTGCCTCCCAAAATAGACGGAACTTCTTTATGTTACACTTATTTTTTTTCGACGCAACGGTAAAATCACTTTTCTTGTTGACAGCGCTATCGAGCGTGTTATAGGTCTTCCTAAAAGGAACATCATCAGTTAGCGCGGGAGGCTAAGCATGGGCGCGAAAGTTATGGTACTTTTGTTTGTTCTGATGACCATGGGAATCGCGGTTGTTGGGACCGGATGTATGACCGAGGAAGAAGTGGTTTATTGTCTTTTCAACACCGACTGTCTTTCCTCGGAATACTGCCAGAACGACGGCACCCTATTCGATGAGAAAGGGAATCCCATCGGCGCCTGCGTCGCCGCCGAGCCTTGTTATGGTGACACCTGTCCCGCCGGTTACGATTGCGTTGACGGCTACTGCAAGCCTTCCGTGAATCCACCGCAGGACTATGATGTCGCACAAGACGACTACCCGTCACTTGCAGACGATTATACCTCACCGACGGATGATTATCAGCCGGCGATGGATGATACCTCGTTAGGGGACGAAGGCGAGGTTGTCGCGCTCGACGATGGGGAGCCGATTGCCGATGACTCTGAACCTCTTCTTGATGATGAGGTTGTCCTCGACGAGGACATTCCGGTTACCGACAGTGAGGGAGAATTCCCCGATGACGAAGATACGATGGCGCCGGACAGTGACAACGATAGTACTCCCACAACCTTCACCGCCGAATTTAGCAGCCCCGGTGATGGGGCAAAGACCAACGTTGTGCGCCCCGATTTGGTGATTACCTTCAGTATGCCGGTTGATGGGGCGACGCTGGTGACCGGCGGCGGCTGTTCAGATCCCGAATATGTGATCACGATAACGCCTACGGTTACCATCAACACCTCGACGAGCGGTCTTTCCGCCGACGGTAAAACGCTCATCATCAAACTTTCGCAAGATCTTACGAACAACACGATCTACACCATTACCGTTCCCGACACGATAAAGAACACCGGCGGGGTTTCACTTTCTCAGACCTATAACTGGACGCTCATCGCCGACCGGACCAAACCGACGGCCCAACTGAGCATGCCAAGCCCCGCCATCAATGTAGAGACAAACACTGCGATAGAGATAACTTTCTCCGAAGCAATGGATCCGACAACCGTGGTGCTCGGTGATTCTCTTTCTATTGTCGGATCGGGTAGTGCCCCCGCTGTCTCGGGGGCGCCGGTATGGTCGGCCGACCACCTCAAATGGAGCCTCCAACCCGACAATCTGCTCGCAACCGATACCGTTTACACGGTGACTCTGACGACAGCAATCACCGATGAGGCGGGCAACGCAATGGACCAAACGGTCTTTACCTTTTCGACGACCGATACCGTTGCGCCGATCGTTGTTGCCACCGATCCAGCCGATGGCACCAATCCGACTCCGGTGACGCTGAGTGCCATCACCGTTACTTTCAGCGAGAAGGTGGCGCAGGCAAGCGAGGCGAACTTCGCCGTGGCAAGAAGCAGCGACGGTACGCCCGTTGTCGGAAATGTGTCGCTTGCGTCGGACGGTCTTACCGCATCGTTTGCCCCGGTGGTGCCGTTCGAGGACAACACCGCCTATACGGTGACGCTCAACCCCGGCGGTGTCAGCCCTGTGATCACCGACCTCGCCGGCAATCCGCTCGTCGGCAACAACGGTTCCTCGTATGTCTTTTCTTTCACGACCGGAGAGAGTGTGTGCAACGATGGCTACAAAACCGGAGCCGAGGTGTGTGACGACGGCAACAACGACGAGGGAGACTACTGCGCCGGCGACTGTTCGGCGGTAACGCAACCAGCCAACAAAGTGATCGTCACCTCTATCGGAGACATCGGGAGTAACGGATGGTATCCTGATACCGCGATCTGTCCAGGCTACACCGATGTGTCGGGCAAGAAGTGCAGTCCGAGCAACTATGCCGAGGTTACCTTTGACTACACGATAAACGCCCGTAAGGCCTATGTCTTCTTCGATTCTGATAGCAGCGTCGTCAAAAGCGGCTTCGAACTTATTCGGAATGGTCAAGTGCTCATCAAATATCCTGTCACCGGGACCTATCCCAACAACGCAGAAATGCTTTGGATTCTCGATGCCAACAATCCGATAGGGCCGGTAACTTTGCGGATACTTCCTGACGGTATCGAATACGCCTCCTCATGCAGCGCCGACTTTGTCCGCATCTCTGCCTGCCCGAATTTCACCCACGGCAGTGTGCCGACCTCCTGTACCCTCGAGGCGCGCTATCAGGGAACGACCCTTCCCCCGACAACGGTTTATCCAACCAATCATCTCATAACGCGATTCATATCGGATGCAGCGACGGTCTATGATGGCTTCAAATTGACCGCCAACGGGGTTCCTTACCAGACAACCCCCTTCAATAATTATGCCAACAACATGGACCAGTATCTCGATATTATCACCGACAAACCGCCGACCACCGTGGTATTCCAAGCCTTCGAAACCGAGGCGGGCGGCTACGGATCGAGCGATTATACCGGTGATTACCTCTATATTTTCACTTGTCCGCTCGTTCAATAGGGGCGGGATGTTCTTTTTTAATTCTTTTCTTGGAAAGTGAGAGAAAAGAGTCGTTCTTTCTGATCGGGATACCGCGAAAGAAGAAAGGCGAGGCCCTGTTCGATCTGCTCTATTTTTGAGAGCCGATGGAGGTCGGTTGCCGCATTGTCTATGAGGCCGGCGTCGAGCAACCGGATGATCTGGTTGCGTTTTGCGTCGAAGAAGCGAGCCGAAAGTGTCTTGAGGCTTATCTGGTAGAATATCGCATACCGTTTCTTCAGATCGTCCCAGAATTCGTTCGCGAGCGCATAGCGCTCGATGTGGGCGACAAGCGGCGCGATGCCGTGCATATTGAGGGTAAAAATCGCCTGTTCGATGTCGTTCTTGCGTACCATGAGCGGTAGGAACTCGAGCAGTACCACCTTCCACCCGCTGGGGGTTGTGGTAAGTTCGTAAAGATCTCCCCGGGTCTCGGCGATTTCGGCGGAGTAGAGATATTCGAACGAAAAACGGCGGATGAGCGGCGATCGTATTTCGGCGACACGGTCGGCCGTCTCCTCGGGGGTCGGGTTATAGAGCATGTGGAACCGATGTGGTGTCGGGATGATTTCGGTGAATCCGAACGATTCGAGTATACGCAGACACTCACGCGACTCCTCGATAGAATCGGGACCGTCGTCGAGTTGATGGAGCAAATGGGAATGGGTATCTATCATGCCTCGGTGCTCAGAAGATCACCGAGATGCCGGCGGCGAGATTAACCGCTTTGTAGGCGTTGAAGGGAAGACCGGCCTCTATCGAAAAAGAGAAGTTGGACCGTGCGAATTTGAAGCCGATGAGAACACGATCGATATTGAGGAACTTCGTGTCGAAATAAAAAGGGTTACCGGCGCGATCGGTGGCGTATTCCACCGGATCGTTGGGACGGATCGGCCAGAATCCGCCGAGGCGCCCCGACCACGCCCACGAGAAGAGGTGGCTATACGCGAAGAAAGGCATCAATTTTATCTCCTTCTTCGCGACGAAGGTCTTGGATACCTTGGCGCGCAATTCGACCTGATGCATATAGAGATCGTAGCCGCCGAAAAGACCGTTATAGCCGGCGCCCACCGAGACATCGGGCCAGTTTTTGAGCCCCTCGTTGATGACATATTCTGCCCCTATGCCGCCCGAGACCATTTCGGTGAGGACATAATAACGAATGTTGCCATAGACGACGAGTCCGAATGAAAACCCTTTTTTGATATGGATGTCGGCGCCGTTGTAGAATTCGGGTACCTGCATATCGGTCGGCTTGTCGTTGAGCGCGTTCCGCCAGTAGCGGTTGTTGTAATTGATGTTGGTGAAGGTGTAACCGAAGCCGAGTTCGAACCCCTCGGCGCCGCGCGATTCGGCCTCGCCGTGGAACATCGGAGCGATGACGGCGGAGAACTGTGTTGCCATTCGCTCGAAGTCTTTGTCGTTGTCGGGATTCGTTGCCGGATCGCCGAGGTTGAAGAGCATAAAATCCATCTTTTGGCGCGCGTGGAGCGGCACCGACAGCGCCACCGTCATGAGGAGAATAAAGACGCCTCGTTTCATGGCACCCTCAATGGTAACAGACGGCTTACCCTAACAAACCGAGGTGGTGATGTCAAGAAATCGAACGGGACAAAAAGTTCTTTTCTTTTTTAAGAATGTGCATTATCTTTCCAGCGACGCAAAAAACAAATCGGGGAGGAGCCAGTGACTTTCATCTATGATCGGGTGATTGCGGAACCGGAAAAGTATTCGTTCGCCGTAGAAAATATCGGTTCATGCACCGTGCCGACCCCTATCAAAAGAGTGCTGTTCGTAAGCGATGACGACGAGGTGGCATTTTCCAGTCAGGTCAAGAACATCAGGAAACTTATCTCCGGTAAACACTTTCCTGCGTTCCAAAAGGCGGGCCCGCGGGAAAAGATATATCATGATCCTGCGTGGACCCGCGTTGCAATCATCACCTGTGGCG
>CALITV010000240.1 GCA_938048925.1 uncultured bacterium
GGCGGTGATGCTTTGGGTGCCGAGCGGTTTTGGGTTCCACTGTTTCTGATTGCGCGTGAAAAGGGCGAAGGCGTTCGCACCGATTGTATGAGCGTTGCGCGGCGCCTGCTCGACTCCTCCTGCTGCGCTGACATGGGCGCCGAGATACTTCATACTATCCTTTCCGCCACTGTTTGTAGGTGTTGATAAGTTGGTTGGTAGAAGAGTCGTGTGTGGTGATTTCCTCGTTTCCCGCCAGTTCGGGAAGGATTCGATTGGCGAGTTGTTTACCGAGTTCAACGCCCCACTGATCGAAACTGTAGATGTTCCAGATGACCCCTTGGGTGAATATCTTGTGTTCGTAGAGCGCAATGAGCATCCCGAGCGTTCGCGGGGTAAGTTTCCGACAGAGGATCGAATTGGTGGGGCGGTTCCCGGTGAAGACGCGATAGGGGAGTACTCGCTCTATCTCGGCCTCGTCTTTTCCTGCCCGGCGCATCTCGGCGCGCACCTCATCGGCCGTCTTGCCGCGCATGAGCGCCTCGGTTTGGGCTAAGAAGTTGGCGATCAGTTTCTCGTGGTGGTCACCAACCGGGTTGTGGCTCTGAGCGAACGCAATGAAATCACAGGGCACCAGTTTCGTCCCTTGGTGGATCAGTTGATAGAAGGCGTGCTGGCCGTTGGTGCCCGGTTCTCCCCAGATAATCGGGCCGGTTTCGTAGTCAACGAATTTTCCGGTACGGTCAACCGACTTACCGTTCGATTCCATGTTCCCTTGCTGGAAATAGGCAGGAAAGCGGTGGAGGTATTGGTCGTAGGGAAGTATCGCCTCGGTGTGGGAGCCGAAGAAGTTGCCATACCAGATTCCGATGAGAGCGAGAACGACCGGCGCGTTTTGTTCGAAGGTGGTGGTGCGGAAATGTTCGTCCATCACGAACGCTCCCTCGAGCAGTTCCTCGAAGCGCTCGAAGCCGATGGTGCAGGCGATCGAAAGACCGATTGCCGACCAGAGCGAGTAGCGGCCGCCGACCCAATCCCAGAACTCGAACATGTTGGCGGTGTCTATGCCGAATTTTGCCACCTCGGCGGTATTCGTCGAAACGGCGACGAAATGCTTGGCGATAGCGCCCTCGTCTTTGATCGTCTCGAGGAGCCAGCGACGCGCGGTGACCGCATTGGTCATGGTCTCTTGTGTTGTGAAGGTTTTCGACGAGATGATGAAAAGTGTCGTTTCGGGGTTCAGTTTTCGGAGAGTTTCTACGATATGGGTTGCATCAATGTTGGAAACGAAGTGCGGCGTGACGGAGCCGTGCCAGAAAGGGCGAAGCGCCTCGGTGACCATGACGGGGCCGAGATCGGAGCCGCCGATTCCGATGTTGACGATATCGGTGATGCGCCGGCCTGTGTGGCCGCGCCAAGAGCCGGAGAGCAGTTGTTCGGAGAAATGGCGCATGCGGCCGAGAACACGACGCACATCAGGCATGATGTCGTGACCATCCACATACATGGGGCGGTTCGACCGGTTACGAAGCGCCACATGAAAAACGGCGCGATCCTCGGTTTCGTTGATATGTTCACCACTGAACAGGGCGGCAATCGCGTCGGCGAGTCGGCAGTCGGTTGCGAGACGAGTCAGCAGCCGCATCGTCTCGTCGGTGATGATATTTTTCGAATAGTCAAGGAGCATCTCTTCGATCCGGAGAGAAAATCGCTCGGCGCGGTGTGGATCGGCGGCAAAGAGGGTGCTGAGCGGAGTGTTCCCGAGATGCTCATAATGTTCTTCCAGCGCCTTCCATGCGGCGGTGGTGGTCGGGGTGATTTTAGGAAACATGATCATCCTCATAAGTGTACCAACGATGAAACGACTATAGCCGCAAAGGATTTTTATTGCAACATCGCGTTGGGTGTGCTACATTGTCCGTGTCGTGTCCAAGGAGGGCTTGCCGTGTTTCATGCCGATCTCAAGAAAATGTTCGAAGAATCGCGCACCATTGCAATCGTCGGGTTGTCCGATAATCCGGCGCGCACCTCGCACCGTATCGGAAAGTATCTGAAGAACGAAGCGGGGTATCGGGTTATTCCGGTTAACCCCAACATCACCGAATTGTGGGGCGAGAAGAGTTATCCGAATCTTCTGGCGATACCACGGGAGATAGCCATCGACATCGTAAATGTTTTCCGGCGCTCCGAGTATCTCGAAGAGGTGGCGCGAGAAGCGGTCGAGCTCGGGTGCCGCTTTTTTTGGGCGCAACTCGGTATCTATGGTGAAAAGGCCGAAGAAATCCTCAAAGCGGCCGGAATCCCCTACATCATGAACCGCTGCATCTTCGTCGAACATCAGAGTATTTTCCACTGACCCCGTCATGACGCCGGTCGAGGGGCGCATCGCACGACGGGATCGCTGGATCGTTGCAGTCATAGTGGTGCTTACGGTGCTCCTCATCGGCTACAATGTCGTCATGTTCTATGGTCCTTCTTTTTTGCTCAGAGGAAAGGCAATCGAGTCGCTGACCCTCTACGATGTGGACCGGGGGACGGAAGAGCGGGTGCCCCTTCCGCGCCACGGAACGGTGTTTTTGCACTTCTGGGCGACATGGTGCTCTTCGTGTGTGGCCGAACTGCCGGTACTCGCCCCTTATGAGCGCCGGGTAACCATCATCGGCATCCTCAAGGAGCCGGTTCGCCTCGATCACCTGCGCGCATTTGCAGTTCCGTGGTCGAACTACCGCGGTAGTGACGAAACCTTTTCTTCTTTTATGGTTTCCGGAGTTCCCACAACGGTCGTGGTGCGTGACCGGGTCGTCGTGGCGGTTCACCCCGGCCCGCTCAGCCGCGAGGTAATCGAGTCGTGGTTAGAAGACAACTCGCGCTAATCGGTTTTTTCCTTCTCGCACATACGCTCGCGTGTGTGCGACAACAAGAGATATGGCCGGTTCCCAACTACCCCGAAATGGAGCCGAATGAGACCGAAAAGGAGGCGATGCTTCTCGAGGAGGGAAGGACGCTCGAAGGGACGCTCGATTTTTGTCGCACCGGCAAGGCCGACCGCGATGTCTTTTTCGTTCCGGCGCATGCAGGGTTCGTCTATCGCATCGAGATCGAGACGAAAGAAAGCGATTTCTCGCCCGTGGTGAACATTGCCGACCGGTATCTTCCCATCCGTGTCATCTATCCGCATGGTAATACTCGTGTTGCTGTTGATGTATATGCACCGTTCGAATCGCCGCTCTACCTCACTATCACCGAAGTTTCACCGCGGGAGCGGTGCCTTTCGGGCTGGGAGGAGGGGCGCTACTGGGTGCGGATTACCAAACAGTGGCTCTGTGCCCTTGCTCCGACAGCGACCGTGGCACCGGAAAAGCCGGTCATCTTTGACTTTGCGACGCCACCGTATGGATTTCGGTCGCTTGCGGTGAAGGATGTCCCTCAAGGAATGGTGGGCATAGCCCTCGAATCGGAGCGTCCCACGAGCGACAAGAAAATGATCCTCGTAGATTGTGTGAGTGGGGAAGTGGTTGCGGGATCGGACGACCTCGATGGCGATAGCGGAAAAACCGATCCGTATCTTTATGAACAACTCGGCGGTGCGCGCGATCTGCGTCTAGTGGTCGAACGGAAAGAGGAGGATTTTCGTCGGAATCCCCTCCCAGCTGATCAAGTTCGCATAACGCTTTCTCACCATAGTTTCTCCACGGAACTCGAGCAGAACGATCGTTTTATCTATGCTAACCAAATTGATCCTGTCGAGACACGCGGCACACTCGATGCCGCCGAGAAGGTGGTCGACGGGGAATGGCAAGCAGACCGCGACATCTTCCGCGTCGAAACGACTCGAGGGGCAGTCGTGTCGTTCCGCCTCATCTTCGGAAAGAGCGGTCAGATTTCTGCTTCTCTGTGGGCTTCATCCGCCGAAGCGGGCGGTTATACGCTCTTTTTGCTCCGTCGCGTTTCGTTCGCGGCCGTCGCTGGCGAGACCTATGCTATTGACACCTTTTTGCCCTACACCGGCACTCTCTACCTTCTTTTGCAGGGGCGCGATATGCCGTACCGATTTTCTTATGAGGAGGGGGTTCCGGAGGAGCGGGCGGCGGACAGCGGCGATACCGAAGTCTCTCTCGAAAAATGTCGTGGCGCGTATCTTCGCTGGTCGTTCCCGCCTTTTGTCAACGCGGTGCGTATCGCACTCTCTTCCCAAGAACCGTTGCCGCTGCTTGCGGTGTTCGACCACAACGAACTTCCTTTCTTGTCGTTTTCTCCGTCGCAAGAGGAGCGGGCTCCGTTCTTCTATCTCACGCGGCTTTCGGAGCAGACACGATTGCTAATGGCCGCCGCGGCAGAAAACTGTGCGACACCAAGCAGCGGAACAGCGATTCTCTCGGTTGATCCGGTTTCGTTCGTAGTCGAAGAACCCGATTTTACCGTACCCGGTACCGTAAGCGACGCCGTGCCGGGAACAACCTATATCGGTTGGATAGATACCGATGTGCCGGTCATCGAAAATCGTTGGCGCTTTACGCCTGAACGAGATGGAACGCTCGTTCTGCTTACCACGCCGATTCGCGAGCGTACCCCCGTACTACTCGATACGGTGCTCCGTGTCTATGAAGATGATTCGCCGACGCCGATAGCCGAAAACGACGATCTCATTGAATGGTTACCGTTCCACAATGAAAGTTTTCTCCGCGTGCCCGTTGCGGAAGGCCACACCTACGAGATCTCGGTCAAGCCGTTCATGGATGCCTCGAGTAACATCGAGGCGATGAACATCCATCTTCATTACGGGCTCGATATACGGTTCGAATAATTTGGGGGACGCCAGACCACTTTTACATCGTCATCGAAACGCTCGATTGCGTGAAGACGGAAGGGGGGCATCGGATGAGAGGAAGAATCGCCTCCCGCCAGAGAAATTCCCTCTCCGAGAAGAAATGGGGCGATGAAGTGAACGACTTCGTCCGCCAACTGCTGCTCGATAAACGATCGGTAGAGGCGAGCGCCGCCTTCGACGAGTAAAGAATTGATACGATATTTATCCCACAAGATGGCGATCGCTCCAGCAAGATCGGTTGGCGAGGAAAGTTGCTCTATCCGACAACCGCGTGATTTGAAAACGTCGGTGCGTTTCGAGGCGCTCTCGGTGGTAAAAATGATTGGCGAACGGTCGAATACTCTCCGGTTTGGTTCAACCGAAAGATTGGCCGAAAAAATGACTGGTTGAGGAGACTTTCCTTCGACTAGTCGTGTGGTGAGGATCGGGTCGTCGCGGTTCACGGTGCCAGCGCCCACGGCGATTGCCATGTGCTCGGCGCGGAGGCGGTGTGCCTCACCCTGTGATTGCTTGCCGGAAATCGGAAAAGGGTCGCCGGTTGGTGGGGCAATGAACCCGTCCATCGTGAGCGCCATTTTGAGGGTTATCCACGGCCGTTTTTCGCGTGCCGTTTTGTAGAAAAAGCGGTTTATTTCAGAGAGTTCTTTCTCGAATCCCGGAACAAATTCGGTGGGAATCCCGCGGGACGACAGGTAGGCACAGCCGCCACACGCTTTTTCGGTCGGTTCCGAGGCCGCGACATAGACTTTTTTGATGCCCGCCGCCGCTATTGCATGACTACAGGGTGGCGTTTTCCCGAAATGGTTGCAGGGCTCTAGGGTAACTGCCATCGAAAGACCGGTGGCGCTTCTGCCGAGGTTCTTGAGTGCGACGATTTCGGCATGATCACCGCCATAGCGTTGATGCCACCCTTCCGCAAGGATGGTTCCCTCCTCATCAAAAACCACGGCGCCGACCATGGGGTTGGGATAGACCGCCGGACCGCCGTTACGGGCGAGAACGATCGCCCGCGCCATGATCTCTCGGATTCGCTGCTCGTTCACCGCTTTTTTACCTCGTAACGGGCCGGGAGATTCTTCTTCATGAAAGTTTCCAGTTTCGCGAAGTCATCGGCGGAGATTCTCCGTTTCGTGACGAGGCATTCGAGTCGCGTCACACCGTCGGCGGTTTGCTCGATGCGAGCCGTCAGTGAGGCGGTGGTGAGCGAGGCCCCTTTTTGTTTGCGAGGGATGGGAGGGCCTTTGATCTCGATGAGGTGGCGGCCGAATGCGTCGCCGTCCGGTACCATACGGAGGCGGGGTATCTCCAGAACGGAAAGGCCGCTTCCTTCCACAACGAGGAAGTGAGAGTCATGCTCTCGAATTACCACCTTTTCGGCGGCGATGCCGAGAAAACGGAGTGGATCTTTCGCCGCTTCCGACAGATCCGCGAACGAACCGACCTTGACGGTGAATTTTCCGTCGCTCGTAATCTGTGTCTGGAAAAGTTCTCGTAAAGGGAGCACCGGTTCCCACATCTCGCCATGACGGATGAACCGAGGGGAGCGCAATACCCCTGCATCGTCCACATAGAAGCCGAGCGGCGTTACAGAAAGAAGCGTTCCGCTCTCGTCGCTTCCTTCGGGGACCGTCGCGGTTTCGTCGTAAAGAAGGATGCTGTCGGTCCCGTCCACGAGCCGCCATGGAGGAGGAAGGGTGAGAGGGGCGTTACTGCGGGGTATTACTATGAACACAGCGTTCTGATACAGCCGGGTTCCGCGGGCGCAGAGAGTTTTTCCGTCTGGATGAAAAAAAGAGAAGTATCCTGTTCCGATCGCTTCCTCGCCGCACAGCGTTTGGTCGAGCACAGGTCCCTTTTCGGAAAGAGAGAATACAGAACCGGTTGTGATGGGCCCTCGCCTGTCCGCGGCGAAAGAAAGAAAGAAAGAAAGAAGCGGAATGAATGAAATGATGCCCGCGACGCGCCGGGGA
>CALITV010000241.1 GCA_938048925.1 uncultured bacterium
TCCCGCCGGAAAAGAAGGAAGAGGCGCTACGCGCCCTCTACCGGGCCGAAGGGAGCGATTGGTTCTGGTGGTATGGCCCCCAGTTCCAAACCGAGAACGACTACCTTTTCGACCGCCTGTTTCGTCGCCACCTCCGCCGCATGTATGCCGTGCTGGGGCAACCGCATCCTGCGGTCCTCGATCTGCCGATAAAGCAAACGGTGACGGCGGCCTCGGCGACCGTTTCTCCCTCTGCGCTCATCAGCCCGCGGATAACCGGCCGAGGGGACTCTTTCTATGACTGGGCAGGTGCGGGCATCTTCGACAATACACGGCGTCCCGGCGGCGCCATGTATCACGGGAGCCGTATCATTCGGGAAATACGCTATGGCTTCGATGCGCATAATCTTTACTTCCGGGTCGTGCTTCTCGATCCGCTCTCGCTTCATGAGCATAAGCAGGCGACGATCCGTTGCTATCTGGTGGATGGTGCCGGCATAGATTTCCACCTGCCGATGAGCCGTTTCGATCCGACACCGTTTCCGGTTTCCGTCCGTACCGAAGAGGGGCGCGAAGAAACGGTGCTTGCCGCCGGCGACGCTGCCTTTGCGGAGGTGCTCGATGTGCGTCTCTCGATCGGCAAGATCGGAATGCGCCGCGGTGCAACGTTTGGCTGTCATTTCAAAGTCGTGCTCGGAGACGGGACCGAACTGGAACGGATTCCGGAGGTGGGGGGTCTCACGATACCGGTGCCGACCGACAAGATTGCGCTACGCTTCTGGGATGTCTAACAGGAGTTCGTCATGCAAGGCTCTATTCGCCGTGATCCCGTTTCCCACCGCTGGGTGACCTTTGCGCCCGAAAAGGCGCCGGTCCTTATCCGGTCGTCATCGGAGCATGAGGCGGCACCGGACACAATGTGTCCGTTCTGTCCGGGGAACGAAGAGGCGACGCCGCGGGAAATACTTCGATTCAGCAACTTTCCCCATCTCAATGCGCGGTGGTCGCTCCGGGTCTTTCCGGCCCGCAATCCGCTCCTGCGTATCGAAGCCGACCCCCGGCCGCGGGGAAAAGGCGTCTATGATACGATGCAACGGCTCGGAGCGCATGAGGTCATCGTCGAAACGGCGCGCCACGGGGGGCGATTCGATGAGATGGGCGCCGAGGAGGTGCGTGACATACTCCTTGCATGGCGGGACCGTGCCGCCGACTTGCAGGGGGATCGGCGCTTCAAGTACCTGCTTATTGGCAAGAACCGGGGGCATGAGGCGGGTGGCACCGTAAATCACCACTACTCGGAGATCATCGCGTTTCCTTTCGTTCCCGCGTTCGTGGAATGGCGTTTCGGTCACGCCGCCGATTATTACGCTTTCCGGCGCCGCTGTGTCTTCTGCGACATCGTTGCGCAGGAGATGGAAGAGAAGGAACGCATTGTCGAAGAGAACGATGAATTCCTCGCTTTCTGTCCTTATGCCTCCCGCTTCCCGTTCGAGGTCTGGATACTGCCGAAGCGGCATCTGCTTCACTTTAGTGATACCCCGCATGAGACGATCCTGCCGCTTGCCCGCATCTATCGGAGTGTCATGGGGCTCCTCGGCCGCGCACTCGGCGATCCGGCCTACAATGTCGTGGTCTATAACGGGCCTTCCTCCTACGACGATTTCTCGAAGAACCCGCTCCTCTTCTTTCACTGGCATTTGGAAATCATCCCGCGCATCTTCGGCATGAATGCAGTGTCCTTGGGCGGGGGCGGTTATGTCAACCCGACGCTTCCCGAAGAGGCGGCCGCCTTTCTCCGGAAGGCGGGGGACCTCACCGCTTGATAGAAAAACCTGTTACTTTTTTGAAGTCATTTTTTCTTTGATGAGGGTGGCGATCTCTTGAGCGCCGATCTCTTCGGCAAGCACCAGCGCCGTGCGGCCGTTGTTGTCGGTGATGGTTGCATCAACGCCGTGATCGAGGGCGTAGCGGGCAAGAGATAGGTTTCTGGTCTGGACCGCCTTGTGGAGGATGGTCTCGTTCCAGAACGAATGGCGCGTGTTGATGTCCACCTTCTTCTCTTCGACAAAGTAGCGAATCGTGTCGAGACACCCGTTCATCGCCGCGTTGAGAAATGCCGACTTCCAGACCGGATTGCCCGAAGAGGTCGCACGTTCGCGGTCCACCCCCTTTTTGTCGAGCAGACGCACGGTATCGAGAAGGCAGTTTTTGGCGGCGAGCACATACGGCGGGTAACCGGTACCCGGCTGCGCGGTGTTCAGGTCGGCACCCTGTTCAATGAGGGCGGCGGCGGTTGCCGGGTCTTTTTGCTCGAGAGCGGCAAGGAGCCGCTGACCGAGTTCAGGGTTGCGAGCCGGGGCCTTCTCCGATGAGCAGGTGCATGCGACGAACCAGAGAACGGTAAGCGCTCCTATCGAGAGAGTGACGATTATACGCCAAGCCATGCGATATCCCCGATGTGTGTCGTTACTAACGCTACTATCTGGCGGATGAGTGCCATGCGGTTGTTTCGGAGAGAGGAATCGTCGGTCATGACCAGCACCTTGTCGAAGAAACGGTCAATGGCGGGCTTGAGCGAGATGATGGCGCGGGCTGCCGCAAGGTCGTCGGGGGCGTTTGCTACGGTGTTCTTCACCGCTGTTACTGCGATGAACAACTCTTTTTCTTCCTGCTCTCTCAGGAGTATTTCTTCGAGAGGTACCGCTTCCGAATCGGGCGCATCTTTGAGAATGTTACGGGAGCGTTTGAAGAGTTGCACCATGGTGAAGATTTCTTTTTCTTCTACCAGTTTTGCGATGAGATCGGTGCGTTTCTTTACCAGCGGCGGTATCCGCCATCCTGCCTCAACCGCCGATTTCACGATAGGGGTGTCGTAGGGAAATATCGCATAGTAGCGCTGTTTCATGAAATCGGCGAGCGCCTCGTGGTCGAGTTTCAGGCGAGGATTATGGGCGATGATGAGTCGAGCGGCGAAGATGCTTGCTTCTTCGAGATCGAGAGGAAGGGATCGTTCGATAGCTATTTGCAAAAGCCCAATGGCGTTTCGTCGGATGGCAAACTTGTCTTTGGTGCCGCTCGGTTTCATACCGGCCATGAAACCACCCACAATGGTGTCTATTTTGTCGGCGATGGCAATGGTAGCGCCGCGTGCTGTCGCGGGAAGCCGGTCGCCCGAGAAGCGCGGGAGGTAGTGCTCCTCGATGGCGTTTGCTGTTGTTTCGTCGAATCCGGCATTTAGTGCGTAGTAGCGCCCCATCGTCCCCTGCAGTTCGGGGAATTCGAACACGACGCCGGTGAGGAGGTCGTTCTTGATAAGACGCGCCGTCGCCGTTACTGCTGTAATCTCCGCGGCGTCGAGGTTACCGTATCGTTCGCCGATGAAGCGGGCGAGCGCGGCGATACGCTCCACCTTGTCGCGGTATGATCCGAGATCTTTTTGGAATATGATGCTGGAGAGTTTATCGGTGAGAGAGCCGAAGTTTTTGCGTTTGTCTTCTTCGTAGTAGAAGGCTGCATCGGAAAGACGCGCCGCGACTACCTTCTCACAACCACGTATCACTACTGAAGTGTCGGAGGGAACATTGTCGAGAAAAGCGACGAACTGCGGGAGCAACCTCGTGCGGTCGGCGGTGTAGATGGT
>CALITV010000242.1 GCA_938048925.1 uncultured bacterium
GCCGGTCATGTTCGCCGGTTTTATGCTCTTCCTGCCGTCGGGACTCAATCTCTACCTCCTCGCCAATACGCTTCTCGGCATCCTACAGCAGTGGCTGGTGAACAAGAAATATGGTTGATGGCTGCAGAAAGGGAGGCAGTAATGGGTTTTCTCGCGGCGATCTGGGAGATGATACGGCCGAAACGGACGATCGTGCCGGTCGAGTTGACCCCTGAGAACTTTCACGCCTCTATCCGTAACTCACCGGTGCCGGTGCTCGTTGATTTCTACTCGCTCACCTGTGGTCCCTGCCGCCAGATGGCGAGAACGGTGACGAAGTTCGCCACCGACTTCTACGGTCGCGTCCGTGTCGGCGCGTTCAATACGGTGCTCGACACCGAAGGGAAGATACTGGGGCCGCTCAGAGTGCGCGCCGTTCCCACGCTCGTGCTGTTCAACAAAGGGAAGCCGGTCGAGACCTTCGTCGGCCTCACCGGCTACCTGAAACTCGTCGAGGCCCTCGAGAAAATAGAAAAGGGGACTCTCCCGAAAGGTTAGTCGAACGAAAGAGTAACGCGGGCTCCCGGCACAATCTCTTTTCCCTCTTCCCAATTCACCTCGAGCACATAGCGGGCCGGCCGCTCGCTCGAAAGCGATTTCACCGAGTTCGGTTCCCCTTTTTTGACCGCCACCACCGTGCGGTCTTCGCCGATGAAGAGGACGGCAAGCGGGATCGAGGTATGATACATCCAGAAACTACGCACCGCGGTATTGGGGAAGATGAACAGAAGCCCCCGCCCTTTTTCGAGCAGGGGACACTCCATAAGTCCCTTTTGATGCGTCTCCGGTGTGTCGGCGATGCCGACGCGGAAAACGCGGCGCTCCGTTCCGGTGATCGTGACGATCGCTTTGATCGTGTAGCCGCACGCCGTTTCAGCGGCCGAAGTGATTCCACACAGGCAGGCGAGCAGTATCGAGAGGCGCGCCGCCCGAGTGAACAAGGACTTCATGGGGACCTCGTTCGGTTACTATGCCTATCTCATAAAAACCGGGCAATGGAGCGGGGGCGGTGACGATGAGAAAGAATTCTTCGCCCCCCGCGAGAAGAAAATCGCTTACCGGAATGTTTCCCCGTTTTGCCATTCGGATGACCTCGGGATGGTGCGGAACGGCGTCGAGGACGATCTCTATCGAGACGCCGCTCGAACGGGCGATGAGCGTCGCTTCCGAGAAGAGAGAGTCGCTCAGGTCTATCGCGGCGGTGACCGGCGCCGGGACGGCGGGATAGATGAAGGGATCGGGATAGAGAAAGCGCTGCACCGCCGTCGGGCAGTCGTGGTGGTTGCCGCGGAGAGCAAAGAGTCCCGCCTGCGAAAGCCCCGGCTCGGCGGCGATGAACAGGCGGTCACCCGGTTGGGCGCCGCTGCGCCGCCACGGGGCATCGGGCAATGGCGCGAACATCGTCGCGCCGACGAAGAAAAGGGAAGCGCCGGTCGTGTCGCCGCCGAGGCACACGATACGATGTTCCCGACAGAAACGGACGATGCCGGAGACGATGCCGTCGGCTTCGGCTCTCCGGTCGGGGGGGAACGCGAGGTTGAGCGTGCAGTGGGTCGGACGTCCTCCCATCGCGAAGATGTCGCTCGCGTTCGCCGCCATGAGCCGCCATCCCACCGCGTCGGGCGGCATGAACGAAAGGTCGAAGTGGACCCCTTCGGTCATGTGGTCGGTAGTCACGAGCAGGTGGTGCTCGCGCCAGACGGCGCAGTCGTCGCCGATGAAAGCTCGTTGCGGGTCATCGAGCGCCGTAAGGGTGCGAATGATGTCCCACTCGCGGTTGTCGAGCACCCTAGGCCCTCGCGCCGCCGAAGAGTTTCTCGAAAACCTCGCGGTAATCGGAAACGAAAGTCACCGAGATGCCGTCGCGCACCTCGGTCGGGATGCTCTCGTAGAGCGCGCGGTTATCGGCCGGCACAATGACCTCCGAAAGGCCGTACCGTTTCGCTGCGAGCATCTTTTCCTTGAGTCCGCCGATCGGAAGCACCTTGCCGGTAAGGCTTATCTCGCCGGTCATCCCGATGGAGGGCGGCACCGTGCGTTTGAGGAAGAGGGACAACAGGGCGGTCGTTATCGTGATGCCCGCCGAAGGACCATCTTTGGGGACCGCGCCGGCGGGGAAGTGGATGTGCAAATCCTTCTTATCGAGGGAGAGGTCGTCGGGAAGACCGAAGAGTTCGCCGTTGCTTTTGAGGTATGAGAGGGCTATGCGCGCAGATTCCTTCATGATGTCGCCGAGGTGGCCGGTGAGGATGAGTTGTCCGGTCCCCGGCATCATGTTGACCTCTATCTTGAGGGTGGCCCCGCCGTGCATGGTCCATGCGAGGCCGGTGACCACGCCGATCCGCTCTTCCTTGAGAAAATCCTCCTCATTGTAAGGGGGCACCTTGAGATAGCGTTCCACCACCTTCGGTGTTATCTTTCTTACCATCTTGCCGCCCGCGGTCTTTATCGTGATGCTCTTGCGGCAGATGGCGCCGATCTTGCGCTCGAGTTCGCGGACGCCCGCTTCTCGAGTGTAACGTCTGATGAGAAAGAGAACCGCATCGTCGGAGATCTGTATTTCCTTGTGCTCGAGCCCGTTGTTCTCGAGCTGCCGCGGTATGAGATAGCGCCGCGCGATCTGTATCTTCTCGAGGTCGGTGTAGCCAGAAAGGGTGATAATCTCCATGCGGTCCTTGAGCGGGGCCGGAATCGTTTCTTCCCAGTTTGCGGTCGCGATGAAGAAGACCTCCGAAAGGTCATAGGGAAGGCCGAGGTAGTTGTCGGTGAACGAGAAATTCTGCTCCGGGTCGAGCACCTCAAGGAGCGCGGAGGAGGGATCGCCGCGCCAATCCTTGCCGACCTTGTCTATTTCGTCAAGCATGAACACGGGGTTGACGGTGCCGCAGGTTTTGATCCCTTCGAGTATCTTGCCCGGCATAGCGCCGACATAGGTGCGTCGGTGACCGCGGATCTCCGCCTCGTCGTGCATACCGCCGAGACTCATCCGGTAGAATTTTCTGCCGAGCGCACGGGCGATCGAGCGGCCGAGCGAGGTCTTGCCGACGCCGGGCGGACCGATGAAGCAGAGGAGCGGCGACTTCGAGTTTCCCTTCACCTGCCGGACTGCAAGGAATTCGAGTATCCGTTCTTTGATGTCCTCGAGTCCGTAGTGGTCTTCTTCGAGGATTTTCTTGGCCTT
>CALITV010000243.1 GCA_938048925.1 uncultured bacterium
CGGCAAAAACTCATGGTCGGGGGAGCCAAACGCGAACTGGAGAACCTTCATTCCGGGAAAACCACCGTGTTCGCGTAGTTCGATAACATCCTCGGAAATCACGCCGAGATCCTCCGCAATGAACGGCAGATCGCCAAAGTGTTGTCGAAGAAGGTCGAACAGTTTTCTTCCCGGTGTTTTGCGCCACTTCCCTCGCTCCGCCGTCCTGTCCCCCGCCGGCACCGCCCAGCAGGCCGCAAAGCCGCGGAAGTGATCGAGCCGTACCCAATCGTACATCCCCAATGCCCGTGCAACGCGGCGCCGCCACCACTGAAAACTATCTTCTTCCATTTTTTTCCAGTCATAAAGGGGATTTCCCCACAGTTGACCGGTCGGGGAAAAATAGTCGGGGGGTACTCCCGCCACATGAGTTTTCCTCCCCTCTTTCAACAGAAACAGATCTTGGTGCACCCACACATCGCTACTCTCATAGGAAACGAACATCGGCAAATCACCGATGATACGCACCCCGCATTCGGCAGCATACTGCCGCAGAGCAGTCCACTGGCGATGAAAAATCCATTGCACAAACTGATGGAACAAAATCTCGTCGGCCGCCTCTTGGGCAAAGCGGGCAAGCGCCGCCGGCCGCCGCCACCGGAATTCCTCCGGCCACTGACTCCAATCGGTTGTTCCGAAGCGTTCTTTGAGCGCCGCGTAGAGCGCATAATCACCGAGCCAAGAGGCATGAGCGGAACGAAACGCAGCAAAATCATCGAAGAAGATCCTCTCATGTTGAAAAACCGCAAAGGCTTCTCGCAAGAACGCATGAGAGATATCGCGGGCCCGATCGAAGTCAACCCGGTTATGGCCACATCCTTCCCATCGGTAGCATTGTGGATCGGCAAGGAATCCTTCGGCGGCAAGATCGTCGGGATCAATGAGCCACGGGTTTCCTGCGAAGACCGAGTGGGCATTGTAGGGACAGCCGTCATAGGAGGTCGGCGTGAGCGGCAGTATCTGCCAGAGCGTCTGCTTGCCGATGGAGAGCCAGTTGACGAAGCGGCGCGCCGCTGCCCCGAAGGTTCCGATGGGACCGGGTCCCGGAAGAGCTGCCGGATGAAGAACAATACCGCTCGAACGGGTTGGAGTCATAAGGTATTCTCCGTCATGTTATCAACGATCGAATCCTATTTTCCGACATCGCCACATTTTTCGGCTCTTCCCCGGAAAAGATCCGGGCGCGGGTTCCTCTCACGATATCAACATCCCTGCAATATTCGCCGTTACGAAACTCGCAAAGGTGCCGGCGATCATCGCTTTGATACCGAGCGCCGCTATCTCCCCGCGCCGTGACGGCGCCATCGTCCCGATGCCGCCGATCTGTATCGCGATGGAACCGAGATTCGCGAACCCACACAGCGCATAGGTGGCAATGACGATCGAGCGTTCGGAAAGAGCCCCCGCCTTGATCGCCTCGGAAAGATGCGCATACGCGACGAATTCGTTGAGTATCGTCTTCTCGCCGAGGAGCGCACCGACGCGGACCGCCTCGTCCCACGGCACCCCCATACAAAAAGCGAGCGGCGCCATCATCCAACCGAGTACCTGCTCCATCGTGACGCCGAAAAAGCCGAAGAAGTAGTTGAATAACGCCACGAACGCAATGAAGGCAAGGAGCATGGCGCCCACATTGAGGGCCAGATAAAGCCCCTCGGAGGCACCGCGCGCCGCCGCCTCGATAGCATTACGATCGCTTACCGGAACATCTATCGCACCAACCTCGCGCGTCACCGGTGTTCCTGTCTCGGGAACCATGATCTTTGCAAACATGATCGCCGCGGGTGCCGACATGACCGACGCCGCCATGAGGTGTCCCGCACTCATCCCCATCCCCACATAGGCCGCCATCACGCCGCCTGCAATGGTCGCCATACCGCCCGTCATCACGCACATCAATTCCGAACGGGTCATTTTCTCCACATAGGGGCGGACCATAAGGGGCGCTTCGGTCTGCCCGATGAAGATGTTGGCCGCCGCGGAGAGCGATTCGGCGCCCGAGGTGCCGAACAGGCGACGGAAGAGCACCGCAAACCCCTTGACGATCCTCTGAAGGATACCGAAGTAATAGAGCACCGTGAAGAACGAGGAAAAGAAAACAATAGTCGGCAATATCTTGAGCGCGAAGGACCACTCCTTGAGCAGGCCGCCGAAGAGGAACTCGGCTCCCGCATCGGTGAACTTCATCATCCTACCAAAAGCCCGATTAACAAGGTCGAAAAACCACTCACCCGGAGCGGTTTTGAGAATAAGCACCGCGAAAAGGAACTGCGCGACTATTCCGAGCACGGCGATGCGCCAGTTGAACCGGCGCCGGTCATCGGAAAGCAACCACGCAAGGAGGACGAACACGAAGATACCGGCGAAACTCATAAAACGGAGCATGAACGACCTCCGGTTTTCGGTCAACGAAAGGTCATTATATCCGTCGAGAAAATGCGAGGCAAACTTTTCGCCGTTTATTTTCCCTGAGCCGCCGGGGGATGCACGCGATACCTTCTCCGTAAAAAATCACCGAAAAAAGGTTGAATTTTGACTCCGTTCCGTTTAGAGTCGGTCGAAAACGAAACGGCGTGATGATTGTTCAACTTGAGAGGTGAGCGATGAAAACGTTGGTGACACTGTTTGTCGGCATGGCGACATTACTCTTTCTCGCCGCATGCGGCAACCACGAGGATCAGTACCTCAGCAAGCTCTACACCAAAGAGTCGCGGACATGGGCGATCAACCAGATTATGAAAGAGAAGGATCAGATCGTTGACAAGGAAAAGACCGTCAAGAAACTCCTCAGCCTCGACAAGACCCCCGATATCCCGATGGCACTCAGCGCAGTCGGTCAGATCGGCGATCCGGTCGCTATCCCGCGGATTGCGGAGATAGTTGACGAGTGTATGAAGACTCTCAATGTGCGCAACCTCAAAACGCTCGAGGCAGCTGCCATGGCGCTGGGCCAGATAGGTGACGAAAGCGCCGCACCGATACTTGGCAAATACTTCACCATCCAGACACCCGAAGGTCTCGCCGCCGGTCAGCGCGAGAAACCTGAATCGGTCGCCAAGCGCGCTGCCATCGAGGCGCTCTCGAAGATACCCTCGGCGGGGAAACAGTATCTGCCGCAGATCATGCAGGTCTTCGAGTCGAAGTATGAAGACTTCGGCACCAAGTACACCACCGCCGGCGTTATCGGTGAGTTCGGCGATGCCAGCGTGGTCAAGCCGCTCGTCGCGGCCCTCTTCTATGAAGAGCAGGGCTTCAGCCTCTTCCCCGAGGCACGCAAGTCGCTCATTCGCCTTGGAAAATTCGCCGAAGATGAACTTATCAAGGCCTACAACAACCAGAATGTCGCCGTCAACGAACTCCTCGACAAATATCGGGAGAAGGCAAAGAAACAGTTCTGCCCCGAATACATGGACCCGGAAAAAGAGAAGAAAAAGGAATGCCCCAAGCACGATGAATACCAGGCGACCCTCGCTGGCATTGACGCAACGGGGAAGATAAAAACCTCCATCATCCTCGCCGATATCCGCTCGAAGAAAGCAGCCGACATGATCATTAGAGACCTCGACGATCAACTTTCGAAAGAACAGAAACAACCGTTCCTCGCCGAACACCTCGCCGTGTCGCTCGCGAAGTTCGGCGACTTCAAGGCAACCGATGTACTCCTGCGGATGGTCAGCAAGAAGTTCGCGCTCAAAGCGGCCAAGGAGAAGAAGGGAGAAAAGAAGGACAAGGAAGCGAAGATCGCCGAAAAACTCGCCCTGCGTGGCCAAGAAATATCCATTCGCATGAAGGGCGCCGAGGCGCTCGCGATACTCGGCGACCGCAAGGCGCTTCCCTATCTGATCGAGGCAATAATGGGCCCCGAAGACAAGGAGCAGAATGTCGAGGGCGAGTGGATCGTCTTCTACGAGCCGAAGGTCTGGGCGGCCGACGCCTACACCCGCATGGTGCAGGATCCAAAAGCAGCCGAGGAGTTCATCAAGTTCGCCGAAAAGTTCATCGCCAATGGTAAAGCCTACATCGCCAAGGTCGAGAAAAAGACCGAAGCCGAACTCGACAAACAGAACAAGGGGAATAAGGATTACGCGAACCTGAAACCCGAAGAGAAGGAAAAGAAGATAAAGGCGCAGGCGTCGCTCGACCCGAACTATGACTCGACGATCCGCGCCGTCGGTCTTATGGAGCGCTTCGCAAAGCGCGCCTCGGCCGTCACGGCGTGCGGATCCGATCTTTCCTGCTATGTGAAGAAACTCTCCGACAAGGAGCCGGCCGTCGTCGAGC
>CALITV010000244.1 GCA_938048925.1 uncultured bacterium
CTAGGCAAGGTAACATCGGAACAACTAACCGCGGCGCTGGAACGCCAAAAGGCGGCAAAGCAACATGTCTATCTCGGAGAAATGCTCGTCAATGAAGGAATCCTCGCCGAAACAGACCTTCTCGCCTATCTGGCCGGGATATTCAATGTACAATACATCTCCAGCGAAAAACTCGAAAAAATGGCCATTCAACCGAACATCACCCAGATATTGCCGGAAAAGATAGCCGAATCACGCACCATATTCCCGATCAAATACAATTTCAACGAGGGGAAACTCACGCTGCTCACTTACGAACCTCAAAACACACATGCGTTCGAAGAACTCAAGATTATTCTCGATAACATCAAACAGATAACTCCTGTCGTCGCTTACTCGAAGGCGATAAAAGCCCTCATCGCCAAACAGTATCGCGGCGACATCATCGCTTTCGACCGTTTTTTCCCCAAAAGTGTCGACCTGCGGGGTTTCGTCCCCGTCGGCGAGCCGGTGCTCGACAAGGATATGCTCAAACAGGATGCGCCCCGCAAAGCATTTACGAAGGTTCATGGAGGATCGGGGAACACCTCCTTCACGCAGATCATCAATCAGGGCGAGATTCTCCAACAATCGTCTCCCGAGGAAACGACCATCACCAATCGGATCAATCGCCTGCAGAACGGCATAACCATTTCGGGGCATGAGGAATTCATCGAGGCAATAAAGGTTTTCACCTCCATCATAGATTCGATACGGGAGGGGGGATTCAAGAACCACACGCAACGGGTAGTAAGCCTGTGCATAAAACTCGCCAAGACGATGAAATTCAATGAAGTGGATCTCAATGACCTCGTCCTCGCTGCCTATCTGCACGATGCTGGTAAGAAAAAGCATCTCTCTTCCCTTGATCTCAAGGACAAGGCTTGTGCCGACACCTTCATCAAATACGCATCGGCGGGAACCCGCCTGTTCGCCGGCTGTAACCTTCCCAAGCAGACCAAGATGTTTCTTTCGAACATGTACGAAGTAGTCAACGGGGAAGGCTTGCCGCAAGGACTCAAAGGAACGGATATTCCCGTGGGTGCTCAGATACTTCTTCTCGCCGACACATTTGATTTTATGACACAGGTGTCAGGAGTTCCGGCGGCGACCGCCTTTACCCGATTGAAAGCCTCCGGTCACTACCCCGACAAATTGCTCGAGATGCTCAAGGAAGAACTGCAGATAAAAACCATCGCGGCGTCGGTGAAGGCGTCGCAACAGATGTTCGGTTTGGTGGTTTCGGAAAATCGCCTTCTTCTCGAAGAGACGGCTCAACGTCTCGGCGCGCAGAATGTGAAAGTCATCACCGCTCCTCAAATAGAGATCGCCGCCCTCATGCTCAAGAAACAGGGAGATGCCCTGCATTTTGTGCTGGCCGATCTCGATGTGAAAAACTCTCAATATACGCCTCTCAGATTGATTGCGGCTATCCGCGCGAAGAATATCTTTCCTCATCTCAAGTTCGTTCTTTTTGCACCGGACCAAATTTCGCCCCAGACACACGAGGAGGCGAAACGCCTTGGTGTCATCACGATCATCCCCCATTTCGAGCCGAGCAAAGGGGTCGCTACGGCCATGGCGGCGATCGGAACCTGAAATACCGAGGGATAGCTTACTCGGGACTCGTGATATCGGCGTTATAACCTATGGAATGCCGCGCCATACCGACGGCGAAGGTAACCGCGTTCTCGACACGAAGCACCGGTGTCCGAAAGGAAACATAGGTACCATGCGACTTGTCGAAAAAGAACAGATCGGCCTCCCCGAATCCGCCCTCCGGCCCTATCCATAGATAAAGATCTTCCTCGGCGCAAAAATGCCCACACGAGGCTTCGGCGGCAGCCTCGGGATGAAAGATTATGTGGCGCCCCGGCCGGCGGATGATGACCTCGCGGCCTATCGCCCGTATATCGGGAATAAAGCGGCGCCTGCTTTGCGACGCCGCCGATTCGATGATCTGTTCCATGCGCTGAAGGCGCTTCACCGAGATATTTTCCGCCACATTACTGCGGGAAGCATAAAAGAGCAAAAACCCGTGCGCGCCGGCCTCGACCCCGTTGCGGATCGCCTCCTCAAGCCGCTGCCAGTCGAAGGCGGCGATCACGGCAAAAATCCGCGGCCCACGGTAGGAGACATTATAGCGGGTGAGAATTTCGAACAGGCCTTCCCGTCGTTTTATGTCAACAAGTCGCGTCTCATAGACGATGCTGTCATGGAAAAAGAAGACCGGTTCGTCCCGATCGAGCCGGCGCACTTTGAAAAGATAGTGGGCATCATCCTCCGAGACCTCGATAAAGCGGTCCTCGACCAGAGAGAGTTGGCGGCGTGCAAGATATATCATATCATGAATGGCGCACGATGAACTTCATCAGTTCCTTCTGCTGCGCTTCCCCTTCGAAAAGGAAGACGACGCCGACACCGATAATCTTGCGCGAATCGTCGGGATGAGGAATGTGACGCACCACCCGTGCTTTCAGAATAAACTGCTTGCGCACCGAACGATCTTCGAGAATGATGACGATGTCTTCTCCTATCTTGAGCGGCTCGGCGGTCTCCAGCGACATGCCGCCGAGACTGATGTCGCGCATCTTGAGATTGGAGACCTGATCATTGATGAACACCTCCACGGGCACCGACAGGGCAAGACGCGGCTGACTCCGCTTTTCGGCGGCCTTCTTCTGTTTTGCCCCCCCGGCGGCGACCTCTTTTTTGCGCAATATCTCGGCAATATCGTGGCGAACTCTGATGTAGTTGCCGCCAACCATGAGGAGGCTGAGGTCGGAAAGTTCACTTTGCTCCTTGATGATACGCTCCTCTACCAGATCATAACTCTTCTGGTCGAGTTTCACCCCTATGCCGGCCGGCATCACCTTACCGGGGAGTTTTATCTCGCGCGGGCGCTTCCACGAAACAGTGCCACGCAGAGAAAATTTTTCTTCCGCCTCTTGCGTTTCTTTCTTCGGCTCCTTTGTCTCCTCATGCACCAAGAAAACGATTTCTATCGGCCCGCCGATCTTGATAGTGTCGTAATCGGGGAGAAACGCCAAGTTCACGAAAATATCGTGCGCCGGCCCGATGGGAAAGTACTGCTCACGGATCGCCCGCCGCGTAGCCTCTATCTGGACGGTAATCATGCGAACAACGCCTCCGTGAATTCGTTTGCGTCGAAAGGCCGCAAGTCGGCCGCCGTTTCTCCTATGCCAGTGAAATAGATCGGGATCTGGAGTTCACGCGCGATACCGATCAGAGAACCTCCCTTTGCGGTTCCGTCAAGTTTGACGGCTACAATACCGGTGACCCCCACCGTTTCTCCGAATTCTTTCGCCTGCACCACGGCGTTCTGGCCGTTGTTCGCGTCAACTACGAGCAAGACTTCATGCGGCGCACCGGGAACTTCCTTCCCGACGACACGGTGTATCTTGCGAAGTTCTTCCATGAGGTTCGACCGGTTCTGCAGGCGCCCGGCGGTATCAATCATGACGACATCGAATTTCTCGCTCACCGCTCTGGAGACGGCCCGGTAGGCCACCGCCGCCGGATCGGCCCCTTCCCGATCTCCCAACGCCACCTCGACACCTGTTCGACCGCCCCAGACGGCGAGTTGTTCGGCGGCAGCCGCCCGGAAGGTGTCGGCCGCCACGACAAGAACCCGCAGTCCCTGCACCGAAAAACGGGCGGCCAGTTTCCCGATGGTGGTGGTCTTTCCGACACCGTTCACGCCGACCACGAGGATGACGAACGGACGCGCTTCGCCAACGACGAACGGCCGCTCTGCTTGCTTAAGAATGTTCCTTATGCGCTCTTTCAGGAATGCGCGCACCGTATCCCCGTTGAGAAGCGCATCCCGGTTGGCGCGCAGATCGGCGATCAGCGACGACACTGTCGTCACACCGACATCGGCGGTGTAAAGAATCTCCTCTATCTGTTCGATCAAGGCATTGTCCACCGTCGAGGAACGAAAGAGGGCGGCAAGTCGAGAGAAGAAATTGCTCCTCGTTTTTTCGAGACCTTCCGCATAACTTTTCGAGGTAAGCGGCGGAACCACCACCGATGGCGTAGAAGACGGCTCTTCTGGCACCGATCGCTCTCCGTGTTCTCCCTCCGCGACGAGCGGCCCCAACGATATGGTGTCATGACGCTCATTCGCGAGGCGGTTGGAGGGCTCCGGTTCCCGGGGAGGCAAGACTGGCTTTTGTTCGGGCTGCCCACTTTCTCTTTCGGCATCGGGCAGAAAAACAACGATGAGTAGAACGATCAGCAAAACCGCCGGGATGATATAAAAGAAGAGTTCTCCGTTCATAAAATTTTCTACCAGCCACTGCCACATACGACGGCCTCCCTACTAATCGTTTTGTTGTCCCCGGTTGGCGGTGGTGCCCACATACAGCAATGAATAGTCGTCAACAAAACCACGCCCGTCATTCAGTAGCGATAGTGTACGCTTTTGTACGGCCCCTCTATCGGAACACCAATGTAATCGGCCTGCCGTTTCGTCAACTTGGTGAGTTTCACTCCCAACTTGGCAAGGTGAAGCCGCGCAACCTCTTCATCGAGTTTCTTGGGGAGCGTGTAAACGCCTATCGCGTACTTTCTCTTCCAGAGATCGATTTGCGCAAGCACTTGGTTGGTGAAAGAGTTGGACATGACGAACGAAGGATGCCCGGTCGCGTTGCCGAGGTTTACGAGCCGCCCCTCGGAAAGGAGCAGTATCGAATGGCCATCCGGGAACACGATACGGTCCACTTGCGGCTTGATGTTTATTTTCCTGATGCCCTTGAGCGTATAGAGAGCGTCAACCTGTATCTCGTTGTCGAAGTGACCGATGTTGCAAACAATCGCCATATCCTTCATCTTCTCCATATGCTCGACCGTGATGACATCGCGGTTGCCGGTTGCGGTCACGAAGATATCGGCCTTTTCGACGACATCCTCGACGGTCAAGACCTCGAAACCTTCCATCGCGGCTTGGAGCGCACAGATCGGGTCTATTTCCGTTACGACGACCCGGGCGCCGTAGGAGCGCATTGACTGCGCGCATCCCTTGCCGACATCGCCGTAGCCGCATATCACCACCATCTTGCCGGCGATCATCACATCGGTCGCCCGTTTGATGCCGTCGGCGAGCGATTCCCGGCAGCCATATTTGTTGTCGAACTTCGACTTGGTGACCGAATCATTGACATTGATGGCGGGGAAAAGGAGCGTCCCGTTCTTGAGCCGCTCATAGAGACGGTGAACACCGGTGGTCGTCTCTTCGCTGACCCCGCGTATCTCTTTAAGCATGTCCCGCCATTTCGTCTGATTCTTCCGGTGCTCACGAGCCAGTATCGCCATCACAATATCGAGTTCGCGGTTGCCGGTCTTCTTCTTGAGCAGGCTGGGATTGTTCTCCGCTTCCACCCCCTTATGAATCATCAGTGTAGCATCGCCGCCGTCGTCCACGATGAGATGCGGCCCCTTGCCGCCCGGGAACGAAAGCGCCCGCAAAGTGCACTCCCAGTATTCCTCGAGGGTTTCCCCTTTCCATGCAAACACCGGCGTTCCTGCCGCCGCAATGGCCGCCGCCGCATGATCCTGCGTCGAGAAAATGTT
>CALITV010000245.1 GCA_938048925.1 uncultured bacterium
AAACGGTCGAGCAGAGCCCGGAAGTCGTTCATGCTACTTGAGCATCTCGGCGCCGGTGAAAGCGCGGGCGGGAGAAAGTTGGTCGAAGATGAACCGGTAGTCCTTTCGGCCATCGCAGAGCGTTTCGGCAACGATCATGCCGAGTCCCGGGCCGAGCATGAACCCCTGCCCGCACATACCGACGAGGTTGAGCATGTTCTCCGCCTCGTTCACATATCCGACGATCGGGAAACCATCGGGGGTCATCGGATAGAGGCCACGCCAAGTACGGCGGACACGGATATTGCGGAGCCGCGGATAGATTTCGAGCATGCGACGCACGACGAGCGGCAAAAACTCTGAAGTGTTATCGCAATCTTTGCCGTAGTGTTTCGGGTTCGGGGTGATACAGAATACGATTTGCCCGCCGACCGCTTGGTAGAAATAGTAGTTGTCGCTGTGGCCATCGGATCGGATATCAACGATCATCGGCTCGAAGAAGCGCTCGACCGGCTCGGTAATGCCCCCTTCGTGACTATCGGGGTAAACCGGCAGATCAATACCCGCCAACTGGCCGATTTTACGGGCGTCACCGCCGGCGGCGTTGACGACGAGATCTGCCGAAAAAGCAGTGCGATCGGTCTTTACCGCGGTTATTTTCGTCCCCTTCTTCTCGAACGAAAGGACCGTCTCATAAAAATAGAAATCAACACCGGCGTCGCAGGCCAGTTTATAGAAGACCCCTATAGTCTTCAGGGGCGAAGCGAAGCCATCTTCCGGCGAGTAGGTGCCGCCGCGGAGCCCGCGCGGATTGATACCGGGGCAGAGTCGCTGCACTGCTTCGGCATCCATCCAATCTATTGCGAGGCCGAATTGATGCTGAACGGTGAGCAACTCCTTGAGCGTCCGCTCCCGTTCGGTGTCGTAAACGGGAAAGAGGTAACCGCCCTGATACCAATCGAGATGATGCCCCTCTTTTTCCATTTCTCGGATGATATCGAGCGACCGCTGGCATATCTTTATCTTCGCCGGGTCGCTGTGGGTCGCCCGGATACCGCCGATCGCCGCGCGATTTTGACCGCGGCCAACCGATGCATGTTTTTCGACGACCGCCACTTTTCTTCCTTTCCGCGCCAGATAGAGCGCCGTCGGGACTCCGACCGAACCGGCGCCGATGATGAGAATATCGTAGGTTTTCATAACACTACTCCGTCTTCTCTTCGTTCACGATCGCATACATTGGTACCTCGACCGAAAGCGGTCGGATGCTGCCCTCGGCAACGGTCGAGAAGTCAACGCCTGCCGCCTTGAAGACGCGGGGAAACTGCACCGAACAGGTTTTCGATCCGCAGGCCCCCATCCCCACACGAATCTGCTTGAGTTGATTGATATCGCGCACTTTGTGCTCTTTGATGAACTTCACCACCTCGCCGAGCGTTACCCGCTCGCACCGGCAAACGATACCATTTTCGGGAACATGGTCGAACTCCGGCGCGGGAAGCGGCTGCGTTTCCTTCTCGTCCTGCACCCGGATACCCGCCACCGTGGCGGCGTTTTCCACTGCTACCTGCACGGTTATCAGCGTCGTTTGATACTTCTTGTTGAACTGCAGTTTCACCACCGTCGCATTTTCGAGAAAGTTACCCTCGATGTCGGTTACCGGAATCTTGTCGCCAACCGTGAAGGTTGCCAGATATTCATGCGGAAGCACAACCTCGGCATGCTGGGCATCTACCTTTCGGGCAAGCGTTATTGCAAGCCCCGGACAGGCCGCGACACAGACCCCGCACCCAATACACTCACCGGCGAGATAGGGGACATCCATGATCGTGCCGCTCTTGTCCTTGAGTTTTATCGCCCCCTTGGGACACACGGTGGTGCAGGGGTTGCACGGTATCTCTTGAAGACAGGTGAAGACCGGCTGGAATCGGTCGGTCAGAATCACGCGGTCGGGCGGAAACACCTCGCCGGGGCGGCTCTTGAGCACCGCAGCCTTTTTGAACCATGTATCGTCTATTACGACATCCTCGCCGAGCAGCCGTGCCATTTTGAGGCCAGCAATCCGGCCACCGAACATGGCACTCGACGCTTCGGCGATTTCGTCGGCATCTCCCGCCTTGACCACCTTGAACTCGAATCGTTCCGCCATCTCGTAGAATTCATCGGCCGGCGTGAGCCCTGCCGCAATGAGCAGGGTATCAACCTCGTAGGTGCGTGCCGTCTCGAGAATCGGATTCCACTGGGGATCCACCGCGGCGACGGTCACCCGTTCGACCTTACCGTCGCCTGCCGCCGAGAGAACGGTGGTGTTGAGATAAATCGGCACGCCCATCCGCTTGATCTTATCGGCATGCACCTTGTAACCGCTTATCTCGGACGTTATCTCGACGATGCCCACGACTGTGATGCCTGCCTGAAGTGCGTGGTAAGCCGCGATGAGCCCGACATTCCCCGATCCGACGACGAGCACCCGCTTTGCGGCGCGGACGAGGTCACGGTTGACGAGGGTTTGGAACGCCCCGGCACCATAGACACCGGGGAGATCGTTACCGGGAAAGACGATGGATTTCTCCCGTGCGCCCGCCGAAACGACGAGCCCCTCGAAACTCACCAGAAGATATCTCCGATTCTTCTCGAAGAGCCCCGCCTTACGGTCTTTATAGACACCGACCACCGCCGTCTCGGTAAATACCGTGACATTTTTGTAAGATCGCAATTCTTCCTCGAGGATCCTCGCAATCGCGTAACCACGCGTCCCCGCGTAGCAGTCTTCCTCCGAACCAAAGAACTTGTGCGTTTGGAGCACCAGTTTGCCACCGAGGCGATCCTTATCGTCGGCAAGCACGACGCGCACCCCGAGTTTGGCAAGTTCGATCGCGGCAGTAAGGCCCGACGGACCACCACCGACCACGAGCACATCACAGTTGATAACCTTCTTTTCGTAGTTCCGGAGCGGCTCATCGTCAGGAGGAAGTACCGGCAAGCGGTTGAGCGTTCGGATGTCCATTCCGGCGCGGAGCGGTGTCACACACGACTTTTGCGCATGACCGTCAATGATAACAGTACACTGGGCACACTGCCCGTTGGCACAAAAAATCCCCTGCGGTGCGCCATCCTTACGATGAATCGAGAAACGGGTGATGCCGTTTGCAAAGAGTGCGGAACTGACCATCTCCCCCTCGCGACCGACCAACGGAACGCCGTCGAAGGTAAACGAAACCTCTCTGCGATCATCTCTCGTATCGAGAACCGGATGTGCTTCTATGCGCGGCATGAAATACTCCTTCAGTTGACCGAGCCTACCCTATGCGGTCACCGTAAAAAGTCAATGAGAGAAGAAAACACCGGCGATCGGGCACGCACCTTTCGGTTCACATTACACACTCCGCCCCCACATCCCACAGGAAAAGACAACAGACAAAAGCAACCGGGGAAAACGGTTCCTAGCGACTACCCTTCTTTTCCATCACGAGATCGGGGAGTTCGTTGGGGTTATCGTCCCGGGCGGGAAACTGTTCGGCGAGGAGTTCGCCGATCCGACGCACCGCCGTGCAGATGGCCGCACCACTTTTCTTCTCTTTGATACCGCGCAACGGTCGGCGCCGGCACACGACAGCCCGAAAAAGTGATTCCTTGGGCTTCAACTATCCAATCCCCCGTTCCGAGTTTGGGTTGTATCCCTACACCGTCTACAGCACGGTGCGGCTCTACTTCTGACCTACCGATACAGTTCCTTCAGTGCGGCGATGAGCGCCCGATGGTCGGCGAACGCCGCCGTTTCGCGGATACTGTGCATTGCCCAGATGGGGACGCCGACATCAACGCCCGGCACCGAAAGAAGGGCGCTCGTCATAGGCCCGATCGTGCTTCCCGACGGCACATCGGAGCGGTTCGCAATCTTTTGGCACGGCACGCCGGCGCGACGGCAGAGGTCGCGGAACCGCTCGGCCGTCTCGGCGGTCGTCGCGTATTTGAATCCGGCGCTCGCCTTGATGACTGGACCGCCGCCCATGACCGGCGCATAGTGCGGATCGTGTTTCTCGGCAAAGTTGGGATGGACCGCGTGGGCGGCATCGCACGACACAAGGAAGGAACGCGAAAGCGCCCGGAGATACTCCTCGCGTCTCCCATCGAACGCCATGACGATCCGCTCGAGCACCGCAGCGAGAAAGGCGCTGTCGGCCCCCATTGGAGTCCGCGAGCCGATCTCCTCGTTGTCGAAGAAGA
>CALITV010000246.1 GCA_938048925.1 uncultured bacterium
ATGCTCCGCGAGAAGCCGGTACTCATCAAGGAGATCGTAGCGAAGGTGCGCGAAAAGCACAACCTCAAGGGCGACGGCGACACTCACGACGAAGTCGCTGCGCCGACGAAGGAGGAAAAAAGCGAACAGACGAAGGGGAAAAAGAAGGGGAGCGAATAAGAGATGACGACCGAAGCGGCGAAAATAAAGGAGATACTTGCCCTTGCCGCGAAGATTGCGGCGAGCGACATCCACATCAAGACTTTCTCGCCGCCGGTATTCCGCATCAACGGCAACCTTGTGAAGGTCGAAGAATTCGGCGCACTCAAACCGGAACACATCGAGGTAATTCTTTCTGAGGTTCTCAACGAAGAGCAACGCAACGCTTTCAAAGAAAACAGCGAGATAGACCTCGCCTACAGCCTGGCCGGCGTCGGCCGGTTCCGGGTGAATGTCTTCCGCCAACGCGGTAGTATTGGCATGGTCTTCCGCATCATCCCCTTCTCGGTCAAGTCGCTCGATGAATTGCTGTTACCCTCCATTCTCAAGAAGGTGGCACTCCAAAGGCGCGGCATGGTGCTCGTGACCGGAACCACCGGCTCGGGCAAGTCAACGACGCTCGCCGCGATGATTGAGCACATCAACGCGAATCGTACCTGCCATATCGTCACGATAGAGGACCCGATCGAATTCCTCATCCGCGACAAAAAATCCATCATCAACCAGCGCGAGGTCGGCATAGATACCAAGAGTTTTACCCGAGCGCTTCGCTCGGCGCTCCGCGAGGATCCCGATGTCATCATGGTCGGCGAGATGCGCGACCTCGAGACGATGGAGATAGCGCTCACCGCCGCCGAGACGGGGCACCTCGTCCTCTCGACGCTCCATACGCTCAACGCCGCCGAGACGATCAACCGCGTTGTCGGGGCCTTTCCGGTCCATCAGCAACCGCAGATTCGTCAGCAACTCGCCTCGGTGCTCACCGCAGCCGTCTCGCAGCGTCTTCTCAAAAACAAAGACGGCCGCGGGCGGGTACCGGCGGTCGAGGTCCTTCTCAATACGCAACTGGTAAAAGAAATCATTCTCGATCCGTCACGGCTCAAAGAACTGCCCGGCGTCATCGAGCGAAGCCACACCAACTATGGGATGCAGTCGTTCGATCAATCCATCTATCAACTCTTCCGTGACGGTCATATCACCCAGAAGGAGGCGCTCGACAACGCAACCTCGCCCGACGATCTCATTCTCCGCATGAAGGGAGTAGCCATATCGGGCGACGGCGACTGGAGCGCTTTCGACGACAAGGGGAACCAGTTCGGCCAAAAGGTCGAAAAGAACCCGGCCGCCGCGGGCAAGGGTATTTCCGACGATGACTTCGAGATCGGATAACCCTCGCACCGATTCATGCTGGAACGCCGCCTTGCGCCTTGTAGCGCGCCGTGACCATTTCTCGACCGAGGTAGAGCGGAAACTGAAAGAAAGAGGATTTGCCGCCCCCGAGATCGCCGCGACGATCGAGAGACTCCGCAAGATGCGCTACCTCGACGATCGGCGTGCTCTCGCCGCCTATGCCGAAGAGATGAAGCGGCACCACAAGGGCTTTTTCTTTTTTCTAAAAAAACTGGTCGAGCGGGGCGCACGCGGACTTTTCAGCGACGATGACTTGCGCACCGCCTATTCGCTTGATGAGGAACGGGAAGTCGCCCAAGAACTGGAGCGAAAGATGCGGTGGAACAAGGAGGAACGCCACCGAAAGCTCCGGAACCGCGGCTTTTCGGTGGAAATGACCGGCGATTCAGAAAGCGATCAATGAAGATATCTTTTTTTCCTCTTGTATATTGCCTCGAATAGTCTATAGTAATGTTCGGATATCCCGTGACAGGAGGTGCGTCATGCGTTCAGTAGCGGCGATCGTTATCTTCTTAGGAATCCTTTTATTCGCCGCGTGCGGAAACACTTCACGAAACATCGCACCGAAAGACGGCGATACCCCGCTCGACGGCGACGAGATGGCCGCCGACGACGACGACACACTTCTTCCCGAAGAGACGACTCTCGACGAGACGCCTTTCCCAGACGGGAGTGACGGGACCGTTTCCAAAGATGACGCGAACCCCGTCGAGAGCGATCCCCTCGCCGACGACGCGGTTAGCCCCGATACCGATATAGTATGGCCCGACACGGCCGACAACGAACTCTCGGAGTCCGATGGGACGACAACCGACGAGACGGCAACCGAGACGGACATCATCGTCACTGATGAAGACGACGCCCCGCCTGATACCGATGTCGTTGCTCCCTACTGCGGCGACGGCATCAAGAACGGGGTCGAGGCATGTGACGATGGAGCCGCGCACAACGGCCAATATGGCTACTGCAACGCGATCTGCACCGGCCCCGGCCCCCGCTGCGGCGACGGAAACACCGATACCGGCTACGAGGAATGCGACGACGGCGAAGCCCTCAACGGCACCTACAATCACTGCGCCAGCGACTGTCAAGGTCTCGGCCCCCACTGCGGCGACGGCATCACCGAAACCGATGAAGGCGAACTCTGTGATGACGGCGAGGATAACGGAACCTACGACCACTGCAATGACACCTGTTCGGGCGACGGCCCCCACTGCGGCGACGGCATAGTGGATACTGGGTTCGAAGAGTGCGACAAGTCGAAGGACCAGTATTGTGTCGGCGATCCGGGTGGCGGTTGCGGCGGACAACAATACCGGATCCGCAAATGCGACAACACCACCTGCACATGGGGTGACTGGTCGAATTGCGGTTACAACAACGGTGAGAATGCCGACAACTTCGGCGACTGCCCTACCGGCTACGAGTGTTAAGACAGCACTAACGCCTTTTTCGTTTCCTCGATTTGACTCAGGCTTTCGTTTTAGTATGGTGATAGGCGGTTTCTCGTGAGGAGTCCGGTGGTGGCACTGGTAAAATTGCTTCGTGTCAATCAGTGGGTCAAAAACCTTCTCGTTTTCTTCCCGCTCTTCTTTGCGCTCAAGATAACCGATCTCGCGCTCGTTTCTCGGGCTGCCATCGCCTTTCTCTTCTTTTCGCTGACTGCGAGCGGTATCTATATCGTCAACGACCTGCGCGACAGGACAGAAGATCGCGAGCACCCCGACAAACGGCACCGCCCGCTTGCGAGCGGTGCAGTAAGCCCGGTTGCGGCGATTTTCACCGCAGCGTTCCTGTTCCTCGTCGGTCTCGGCGGCGCATCGTTCTATAACAAGCAACTCCTCGGTATCCTCGTCGCCTACGGCGTTCTCAATGTGCTCTATTCGCTCGTGCTCAAGCGGATCCCGCTCCTCGACATCTTCGTCATCGCCACCGGATTCCTCCTGCGGCTCATCGCGGGGACCGAATATGGCGGCATCGCCGGCGTTCACCCTTCCCACTGGATCGTCCTCATGACCTTTCTGCTCGCCCTCTTTCTCGCTTTCGCCAAACGGCGCGACGATGTGATACTCGCCGGTGAGGGGAAAAAGACCCGCCATGCGACACACGGCTACAACCTCGAGTTCGTCAATAGCGCACTCGCCGTGATGACAGCGGTTATCATCCTCGCTTATATTCTCTACACGATCGATCCTGCAGTAGGCCGCTTCTTCGGCACCGATAAGGTCTATTTCACGGCACTGTTCGTCATCCTCGGTCTCTTTCGCTACCTGCAACTGACGCTCGTCTATCGGCGCAGTAGCCAGCCGACCGATCTCTTGTTGCGCGACCGCTTCTTACAACTGACCATTCTTTGCTGGATACTAACCTTTGTCTTGCTCGTCTATGTGAGGTGACTCCATGAAAGTGCTCATCACCGGCGGTGCCGGCTTCTTCGGGCTCCACATGACCAAAAAGTGTGTGGCGGAAGGCGAGGAGGTCACGCTCCTCGACATCGCCGAATACCGCCCCGACGAATATGCCCCCTCGGTGAAACTTGTGCGCGGTGATGTGCGCAACGCAGCGAAGATGGACGAACTCATCGCAGCCAGTGATGTGGTCATCCACGCAGCCGCGGCACTCCCCCTCGAATCACGCGAAGAGATATTCTCGACCAATGTAGATGGCACCCGCATCTGTCTTGATCTCGCGCTCAAGCACAAGGTAAAGCGTTTCGTCTTCATCAGTTCGACCGCCGTGTACGGCGTTCCCGACCATCACCCGCTCTACGAGACCGATCCGCTCGTCGGCGTCGGTCCTTATGGGGAGTCGAAGATCGCGGCCGAAAAACTCTGCGAGGAGGTGCGCGCGAAGGGGCTCTATGTCACTATCATCCGCCCCAAAACCTTCATTGGCACTCATCGGCTCGGCGTTTTCCAGATTCTCTACAA
>CALITV010000247.1 GCA_938048925.1 uncultured bacterium
CTGTCGAATACGTTCTTGGTAGCATTGGGTGATGTTGGGAATGAACGAATTCATGTGGAGTTGGATAACCTTCGGGTCAAGCATCTCGGGAAGCGATTGTTCGCGGCCGGCCCAGTAGCGGGCTAGTTCGTGCTCGTCGGGAGGTTCGTTGACATAGCCGGTATCGGCGGGACGCGGCGGCCGCTTGATGAGGTTGCCCTGCACCTGTGCTTGGCGTTGAAGAAGCGCCACGATATCGTTGAACCCTTTGTTTTTCGCCTTACCGAGTGCCGTTTCGCCGCTCTTGAAGTCTATCGGATTGATGTCGGCGCCGTAGGAGAGGAGCAGTTTGACGATCTCTGCTTGTCCGTTCGCGGCGGCATACATGAGGGCGGTTCGCCCTTCGACATCGGCGTCATTGACGCGAGCGCGTTTGTTGAGGAGCAGGGTGCAGATTTCCTTGTGGCCATAGCGTGCGGCATCCATGAGCGGCGTCTCTTTGAACTGATCGCCGAGATTGACATCGGCGCCGTTCTCGACGAGAAACTCCACTACTTCTCTGTGTCCCTTTTTGGTCGCCCACATGAGTACCGGTTCGGCACGGTCGGTATCTACGGCGTTGAGGTCGGCGCGCAGTTGGACGAGGAACTTCACCACCTCGAGATGACCGCGCTGGGCGGCCCACATGAGCGCCGTTTGGCCGCGTGAATTCCGTGCGTTTATGTCGCCGCCGCTGTTGTAGAAAGCCTTGACTGCCGCGAGATCACCTTCGCGTGCCGCCGCGACGAATTCGTCTATCTCTTCCTGCGTTTTTGGCCCGGTGGCCGGTCGAGATGCCGTCTCTTTTCCCGAATCGGCGGTGGGGGTGGCTACCGCTGCTTCAGTTTGCCTGGCCGGCTGTGCCGATGAACAGGCGACGATAAAAGCAATGGTCGAAAAGACGAGCAGATACTTCATGGAAAGCCTCCTCCTCGTTTTATCTGATGGTGCGCATAATGTAGTTGTCGTAGTCTCCGAGATAGGTAAAGCCATATTTTTTGTAGAGTTCGATCGCTTTGATGTTTTCGCGGTGCACCTCGAGTTTGCACTGGAGACCGATGTGACGGACGGCCTCTATGACTGCTTCCATGAGGAGGTGGGAGAGTTTTTTCCCTTGGTGGGAGGGTACGATGCCGAAATGGTGGAGGTAACTACGCCGGTGGTCGTGGGTTATCCACGCCGTTCCGACCATCTCGCCGGCATCGGTTCGTTCGAGAATGAGAAGGCGACCTCCTTGCGCAAGGGTTCGTTCGATGACGGTCGCATCGTCGCCGCGGTGGGCGCCGCCGAGACCGGTGGCATGCCAGAGTTTTTCTATCGCCGGCCAGTCACCGGTGCGATAGTCGCGAATACGGTAGTCGGTCATGGTGGGGCCTTATTCGTCGGAGAGGATTACTAGAGCGCACCCGTCACTGCCGCTCGATTCGGGGAGGGTGAATGTCACCATGGTATCTTCGTCGGATTCTGTCGTTTCATCGGTGGTGACGGTGGTGTCGTTGATCTCGGGCGGTTTCCAGCCGTAAGGAACACAGCGTCCTTCCTCGTTGCAGTAGGCGTTGTCTTCCCCCGTTTCGTGGTTGATGCACTCGCCGTCGCCGCGGCAGGGGCGGAAGCAGACCCCTTTCTTGTCCTGCCACGAAACATGGCACTTGTAGTAGCCCGATTCCTCGCCGGGGCGGCAATCGGCGTCGGATGTGCAGGATGCGGCACAAAGATAGGAGCGGGACCGCGAACTATAGATACATTTCGCATCGTCGGGGCACTGGTTGTCGTTGTAGGCATCGCAGAGGGTGAAACAATAGCCGCCCGGTTTCGAGGTGTCGCAGTATGACCCGTTGTAGAGGCAATCGTTCTCGCTCTGACACGGACCGCCGGTAGGTGAGGGTTCCATGCGGCATTTTGCCTCGTCGTCGCAGTAGTGTCCTTCGGGGCAGTCACGATCCTTTTTGCAGAAGGGCAGACAGCGGCCATACACCGGATCGCTGCAGTAGAAGAAGGGGCGGTCGCACGGAAACGAAGCGTTGCATTCGCGGATGCAGATGAGGCTGGAGCCGTTGTTCGCGAGGAACGAGCCATCGGGGCAGGGGACGCGGTTCGGTACCACCGTGCAGTAGCCTTCTGGGGCCGGATAGCCGAGAAACGAGGTGAGACAGCGCGGCGTACCGTCGGTGAACCACGGCATGGCACAGTCGTTGTCGGTAGCGCACGGCTTCCCGATGGTGAAAGGTTGTCGCAGTTCTTCGTCCACCCAGCCGTCGCAGTCATTGTCTCGATTGTCGGCGATTTCGTCGCTTACCACGAGAGGATCGCAGAGGGGCAAACCGAGTGCGCGGCGTGTCGCTTTATGGAGATTGAGGCGACCGTAGCCGAATTTCGTCGAGTGGCCGTTCTCATCCCAGAAGCCGGTATGCGGATTTATTTTGTCGGCGCTTACACGAAGTATCTCTTCGAGTTCTTCGAGGGTCAGTTCCGGGGTTATCGAAAAGAGGAAACCGATAACACCGGTGGCCACCGGCGCCGCCGCCGAAGTGCCGCTGAAGTAGGCGGTCCAGTCGCCGCCGAGGTCGCCGGTGCCGGGAATAGTGGTCGTGGCGATGCCGATGACCGGATAGGAAGAGAGCGACGGCGTACTGAACGAAATTTCCGCGCCCCAGTTCGAGTAGTCTATGTGGGTGTCCCATGCCGAAGTCGCCGCAATCACGATGACGCGATGCGTGACCATTTCTCCGTTGCGCTCGAACTCAAAGGTATGGGTGAACAGACCATCGTAACTTGCGTTGATGCCGTCGTTCCCCGCTGCGTAAACAATGGCGCCGCCTTTGCCGCCGCGGCCGTTCATCATGAAATTGAGGTGCGACTCCTCTTCGCCGGGAAACATCGGTAGTTCACCGTATTCCGATGTAGGACCAAAACTACAGTTGACCACGGCGATCGCGGGATCGGCGACGAACCGGTCGTAGGTCTTGAGGTACATCTCTTCGCTGATCGCGCTTCCCTCGACTCCTTCGAGGGCGAGCACCGGATAGATGCCGCACCACGGACAGACGCCGGTGACGCCGATGTCGTTCGACTCGGCCGCCGCAATGCCGGCGCAACTCGTCCCGTGGCCGTAAACCGCGAGTTCGTAGCCGCCGGCGGTTGCGGGGATATGCGGATCGGCTCCTTCCTCGTCGCGGATTGCATCGTAACCGGGGCTCATCTTCCCGCCGTCGCCGACGAGATCGGGGTGGCTCGTCACGACACCGGAGTCCATGATGGCCACTTTCGTCGCATACTTTTCTGGCTCGACATGGCGTTTGATGAGGAGTCGAATCGCCTCTTCGAAGGCGATATCGGCATGGAGAAGGGTCGTGACCGGTTTCCCATACGCATCGTTGAATGCGCCCGTGTTGTTGAGAAACCACTGGTGCGAGGCGTAGTAGGGGTCTTGCGGGACCGCGATGGTCGGTCTGATCTTGCGCACGAGGTTGGGAAAGGCGAATCCGCGATTTTCTCCGACGATGCGCTGAGCGACGGTGACCGAATCGCTTTTCGTTATGAACTTATAGAGGCGATAAGTGGGTAATATCTCGACGAGTGTAAGGTCGAAGTCGCGCGCCAGACGCCGCGGGTCCTCGTCGCCGCGCCAGAAAATCTCGGGCCGCGCAATGAGATAGCCTTTTCCGAGCCGATAGACCGGCCACCCATTTGCTCCGGAGCGGATGGTATAAACGATATCGCCGGTGTACCACCGGGCGATGAATGGGGTGTGGGGGAGCGTATCGCTCGCGCGCTCTTCGACGGCCGTGAGGTTGGGCACCCGTTCGATAGTGAACGAGGAGCCATCCGCCCGATAGATCGGGGCGGCACCCAGTATGCCGGAAAAAAGAATCACGATTGCGCTAGTCAACCGGAACATGAGACACTCCTTATCGCCGTGGTGAAGGTATTGTATTATAGCAGAAAGCGAAAGCAAGGAGACGGAATCTTGTACGGCCGGGATGAGTGCTGCAGCAGAAAAATAGGGTTACTCTCCGAGATACTCTTCACGGGTGATCGGTGCAGTGCTCCCGGAGTAGATACCCACGTAACGGATACCGTCGTCGTAATCGCTGGGCGCCTTGAACGGCTTCGTTATCCGAAGTTGGAGCGCGCCGCCGCCGCGCAGGTAGAACTCGCCCGCTGAGGACGGTGTCCAGTAGCGTTTTTGGAAACCGGAGAATCCCTGTTCTCCTTTGAAGCCGTAGAGTCCTGTTTTCTCGTTGGTGATGAGTGCAATGCGGAAACTCACGAGAATGTCGGAAAAGGAGAGCGTGCCGTCGAGATACTTTTTGATGAGCGCATCGTGGTCGAGATAATCGTTTGCCGGTCCCTCGATGAGTTCGCGATAGAAGGCGTTGCCTTGTCCGAAGTGTATGCGGAGATATTGATGGAAGAGGTAGGTGAGGGCGTAGTTGCCGATGACATCTTGGCTGTAGTACTCCCAGTAGGTCACCGACATGCCGTTGGCGATGGATTCGTTCGAATTGTAGGTGCTCTTGTAGTCGCTCTGGAAGCCGCCGTAAACATGTTCGCCGCTCGTGGACATGCCCTCCATCATCCAAGCGTTTTGATTGGGGGCCTTCTCGATGATTTCGTCGCGGTTGTTGTGAACGAGATGGGTGAATTCGTGGGCGATGATGCCGTTCGCATAACTGCCGCTTCCCCATATGGCTGCCATTTGCTCGATGTAGATCATGTCGCACCGATTCGAGTCCTCGAAATCGCCGAGTTCGTAGGGGCTGAAATAGCCGCCCGCCTGACCGCCGGCGTCGAGGAAGAGCATCGTAATCTTGCCGTTTCCGTCCACATCGCTCGCCTCGTAGAAATTCGTCGTGATGAGCGGGTAGATGGTGTTGTCGAATTCTTTACCGATAGCGGCGGCGGCGCTTTTCGAGACATAGAGGGGAACCTGTGACCAGAGGATACAGTATTGGCCGACATAGAGTGCTTCGGCGTCTATCTGGTAGCGCTGACCGGTGTTGAAATTGTAGGCCCAGAACTTGCGGCGTTCGCCGACGACCGGATCGGGGGTTGACTCGATGGCGCGGTAGATTCTCCGGGTGAGTTCTTCACGGGTAACATGGGGTGGAAGCGGTGCGATGCGTCCGATGGTGGGGAAGGGGGGACGTATCTGCGGGGCGACCAAATCTTTTTCTTCCGGAGGCGGCGGAGCGAGTAGCAACTCCTTGGGCAGGGTGCCGATATAGGCTTGATAGTTTCCGTCCGGCTCACTGTTGACGATAAGCAGGATGTCGCCGTCGTAGCGTGGCCCTTCGAAATCGTAGCGGGGTATGCAGAGCCGCTTATCGCTTGTCGGGAGGTAGCCGTTCGTGCAGATGCACTCGAAAGAACCGTCGGTGTTTTTACAGGAAGCGTAGGACAGATCGCCGCAAATCTCGGGATCGTCGGCGCACTCGTCGAGGTCGGTGCAGGCGGTTGCATCCCACCCGGAGCAGTCGCCGCGACACACGGCGGTTCCCCGATAGCCTTCCGTTACGGCGGTGCACTCGGTAGTTTGCTCCACCTCACAGATCTCGCCCGCTTCGACTATGCCGTTGCCGCATCCGGCGACGATGGTGTCCTCGTCCCCCGTTGGGTCATCACTCGACGCCTCGTCGTCCGGCAGTTTGTGTGTGGTCGCGTCGTCGCAAGCAACGAAAAGGCCCAACAAAAACAGAATAAAACAGAATCGCTGGATAATCATGGGGTGACCTCCGTGTATCGGTGACCTCTTTTTTTGATATAGCAAAAATGTTTCCGGCCCCATGGTTCGATAGAAAACAACGGGTTGCCTCACTTGAAGGTAACGAGCGTCGCACCATCACCCCCTTGCTCTTCGGGAGCGCGACTCACCGTGATGGGATAGCGGTCCGAAAGGCTCGTGAGATATGTGCGGACAGCCTTTTTCAAGGCACCGGTGCCATGACCGTGGATGATAAGGAGCATCGTACTCTTGGCGGCGAAAGCAGCATCCACCGCTTTCTCGACGGCGGTGCCCGCCTCCTCGATGGTCATGCCGCGTACATCGCACCGCTCTGACCATCCGGCATCGGTGACGACCGGGGCCGCGCTTACCCGCCGAGCGACCTTCTCGTCCCGGACGATGAGCCGCTCTATCGGTATCCAGAGCGTTTTGTTTCCGGCAACGACTTCGGCTTGTTTTCCTTTCACCGCGGCAAGCACCCCTTTTATCTTGGTAACCTTGTCGTACACGACCGTTTCGCCGGGGTGAGTCTGCGCCTCGGCGAGCGGTATGCCGGGGGTTTCGTCGCGTGCCGCTTCGGCGCGCTGTATCGCCTGGGAGAGCGATTCTTTCTCTTTGCGGACCACCGCTATCCGTTCCGCCGCCTTGGATGCGTTCAAGGCCTCGATGCGCTTGCGAAGTTCCGCCTCTTCGAGTTCGGTGATTTTCTTGAGCGCCGCAAGGCGTTCCTTTTCGAAGTCACGCTCCTTACGCGCCAAGGCGGTGCGGAGTTTTTCCACTTCCTCGTTTCGCCGATCGAGATCGGCGCGTTCCTTTTCGAGTGTAGAGAGGCACTCTTCGATTTCCTGTTCTTTCGCGCGGAGGCGGTTGATCAGCGGTTCGAGCGAACTTTCGCGTCCGTTCAGAAGGTTTTCTACGGTGGTGACGAAGGCGGGAGGAAAGTTCATCTGGCGGATAAGAGCAAGCGGGTTACTGCCGCCGATGAGGTTGTAGAGGAAGCGGTAGGTGGGGAGACCGCGTCTTTCATCGAATCCCATGGCGACTGGTACGAAGGCGGGGTCCTCGAGGGCGAGCGCCTTGACCTCGGCGAGGTGTGAACTCACGAGGGTGAAGGATCCGCGGGCTCGCAGAAATTCGAGAAAAGCGCGGGCGATGATGCCGCCCTGTTGGGGGTCGGTGCCGCTCGCTATTTCGTCCACGAGGACGAGTGATGATGCGTTTGCACGGTTGGCAATTTCGGCCAGCAGACGAAGGTGCGCCGAGAACGACGATTCTCCTTCGACGACATCCTGTTGGTCGCCGAGGACGAGGAACACCTCGTCGAAGAAGGGAATGCGCGCCTCCTTTGCCGGAACCGGTATTCCGCGCCGCGCGAGTTCGGCGATGGTGTAGAAGGTCTTGAGTGCCACCGTCTTGCCGCCGGCGTTCGGTCCGCTGATGACCATGAGATGTTCGCCTTTTTTGAACGAGAAGGTGTTGCGCACCGTTTTTTCTCCAGCCGCCACAAGTACGGGAGGATACCACGCATCGGTGACATGGACCCCGTGCTCAATTGTGACAAATTCCGGGATGGCGCAGTGGTAGTCGTTCCTCCAGCGGTGCCGCGCAAGGAGTGACTCAAGGTGGAGCGCGCGGCGCACCGCCTCGGCGACGCCCCTACGTTTACGGGAAAGAAGACCGCGCAGTTCGCGAAGCACCTTGCGGATCTCGGCATCCTCCTCGGAAGCCAGTAAACTCAAACGGTTGTTCTCTTCGACGAGCGGAAGAGGTTCGAGGAATGCCGTTTGCCCCGACCGTGAAAAGTTATGAATGACTCCCTTGACGACACGCTTGAATTGGGTTTTGAAAGGAAGAACATAACGGTCGTCACGGATGGTGAAGTAGTCCTCCTGCAACATTCCTTCGGTCGCGGGGTCCTGTATCATGTGCTTTATTTCACGGGCGATCCGGGCATGCGTTTCGGTAAGGAATCGCCGGATGCGGGCAAGTTCGGGACTTGCCTCCGACGATATCGCCCCCTTTTGATCCACCGTCTGCTTAATAGTCATCTCGAGCGAGAGATCGGGATCCCAGCCATCGAAGATGAGAGATATTTCCCTGACCCATGTTTGGCGTCCGACCGCTGCTTTTGCGAGGCGCACCTGTTCGAGGAAATCGGCAACGATGCGGTAGTCTATCCCTTCGAGCGGCTCATCGTGGTCGAAGCGGTCCAGAACAGCACAGATGCGGTCGAGGTCGTAGGAGAAGATCTTGACGCCGGCGTCGAAGAGCGTGCCGGCCTCGACGACGGCGCGCAGTTCCTGCCCTGCTTCTTCGCGGGGGAGCGGGGGCAGGTCATGGATGTATCGCTTCGCCCGTTCCGAATGGCACCCGGCGGCGACGAGGTCGAGTATCTGTTCCCATTCGTGGCGCATACAGTCTCCTTCGGTTGCTGGTAACTCGTTACTGTATCATGGCATGTCGGATAGTCAACGGTCGGCGGTTTGACTTTGAGAGAAGGGAACGCTATAGTCGTCCGAACCGAAACGAGGTGCGGCCATTGAGCACTGCGGTACCGCATAGTCCCGCCTTCCGGCGGCGGCGGTTCTTCAACTGGTTTCCGCTGGGGCTTGCGTATGCGCTCCTCTACATGGGGCGTTACAATCTGACCGTTTCGAAAAATGCGCTCGGCGACCTCATGACCAAGGCCGACTTCGGCGATATCTTCGGCATCGGTGCCGTGGTCTATGCCTTTGCATTCCTCATCAATGGGCCACTCGTCGATCGTATCGGTGGTAAGCGTGGAATGCTCATCGGGGTTGCCGGTGCCGCCCTCGCGAACCTGTTCATGGGTGCTTACCTCTGGTATGTATTGAGTCTTCCCAACCCAGCCGCCGCCCCTCTCCGTGGGGTCTATATCGTTCTTTATGCCGCAAATATGTATTTCCAGAGTTACGGCGCCGTTTCTATTGTCAAGGTGAACGCCAACTGGTTCCACCTGACGGAGCGGGGAGTCTTTTCGGGAATTTTCGGCATCATGATTGCGTCGGGTGTCTATCTCGCTTTCGATGTCTCGGCGGCGATTCTCTCGTCGCCGCTTGTGGTGGGACGCGGCTTCGGCGGCGGCGACGCTCTCTGGTGGGTTTTCTTCGCGCCGGCGATTTTTCTCATCGTTATTGCGCTTGTCGAAGTTTTCTTGCTGCGCGATCGCCCATCGCAAGCAGGTTTCGGTGATTTCGAGACGGGGGACGCAAGCGCGGGTGAGAATCTAGACGAAAAGATCTCGCCGCTCGAACTCTACAAACGGATACTGACCCATCCGGTCATTCTTACCGTCGCCGCGATAGAATTCTGCACCGGCGTTCTCCGCAATGGTGTCATGCACTGGTTCCCAATCTACGCGAAGGAACAGATTGCCACTGGTCAGACCGCGGGTTTCGGCTTCATGCTCGGGCACTGGGGGCTCCTGCTCATGATCGCGGGCATTGTCGGCGGCAATCTCGCGGGGTTCGTTTCGGATAAACTCTTCCAGTCGCGACGCGCCCCGGCGGCGGTGTTCCTCTATGGGACGCTGGTTCTCTGTTCGCTCGCCATGATCGGAGCGTTGCACAACGGTTGGTGGCTCGGGGGACTCGTTTTTTTGATGTCGCTTTCGGTCATCGGAACACATGGCCTCCTTTCGGGGACCGCAACGATGGATTTCGGTGGTCGGAAAGGAGCGGCAACGGCGGTCGGCGTCATTGATGGCTTCGTCTATCTCGGTACCGGTGTCCAGTCGCTGGCGCTCGGTGCCATCACGATGCGTGACTGGTTCTTTTGGCCGGTTTTCTTGATTCCATTCGGTATTGTGGGAACAGCACTCCTTCTGCGGATATGGAACGCGAAGCCGGGCGCGAAAGGGGGACATTGATGAAAGATATTGGTGGGGTAGTTGCCGCTGTCCGTGCTGCTAAACGGCCCATGTGCGTTTTTGATCTTGATTCAACCCTCATGAACACGGCACCACGCAACTGGCGTATCCTGCAAGAGGCGGCTCACATCTATCCGGCGCTCACGCCGTTCGTTGCGAAACTCACCGAGAGTGATATGGGATACACCGTTACCGACGATCTGCGCCGGGTTGGATGTCACGACGTCGATCTGCTCGAAACGCTCCATGAGTTTTGGAAAACACGCTTTTTCACCAACGAGTATGTTGTGTGCGACCGTCCTTATCCCGGAGCGGTTGCCTATGTGCGGCGCATCTATGAGGCCGGTGCACTGATTTACTACCTGTCGGGGCGCGACGAGCCGGGAATGGGGCGGGGGACACGCCAGTCGCTCGATGCTCATGGTTTTCCGCTTGGCGAACGGACCATCCTCCACATTAAGCCGGCCTTTTCGATGCCCGATATAGACTTCAAACGGGCGGCATTTGACGATATCGAACGACTCGGCGGGACGGTGGTTGCAGTTTTCGAAAATGAGCCGGCCAACGCGAACGCCTTCAAGGAGCGTTTCCCTGAATCTGCCGTTTTTCTCATTCGCACCATCACTTCGTTGAATCCGTCGCCGCTCCGCAGTGATGTCATACCATTCACCTCTTTTGCCGAGGGACGATGATGTGGCGATCT
>CALITV010000248.1 GCA_938048925.1 uncultured bacterium
AGGACAGATATCCCGTCGGCTCGAAGGTGAAGGGGGTCATCCGTAACATCACCGATTTCGGGCTGTTCATCGGGGTCGAGGACGGCATAGATGGTTTGGTACGCACGAGCGATATCACATGGGACCGTAAACTCAAGCACCCGAGCGAGTACTACAGTAAGGGAGACGAGGTAGAGGCGATCGTCCTCAACATAGATGCGGAAAAACAGCGATTCAGCCTCGGTATCAAACAACTTACCGAGGACCCGTGGAAGATCTTCCGTGACACCTATAAAGAGAACGATCGGGTCGAAGCGGAGGTGGTAAAGTCAACCGACTTCGGCGTTTTTGTGAAGTTGTTCGACACCGTCGAGGGTCTGGTGCACCGAACCGAATTCGATGACCCAAACAAGACCTATCAAGTAGGGGACAAAATCCCGGTTATCATCAAGTCCATCAACGACTCGGAACGGAAGGTCTCTCTCTCCATCAAAGCGGTCGGTGAAGAGGAGCAACGCCGTAATCTCGAGGAAGCGAAGAGCGCGGTAGGTGTGGTGCCCGAAAAGATTGGCTCCATTGCGGACGCACTCAAGAATCAGAACCAATAGGGATCCGATGAGCGCCGTGTCGGGAGGTGTCGGCGTGAGCACACCTTCGGAGGCGTGTTTGCCACATAACTCAACCTCATTATTTTTGCGGAGTAACCCATGAAGAAGAAAATTCTCATCGTCGGCGCCGTTGGTCAGATCGGCTCCGAACTCACCCTCAAGATGCGTGAAATCTACGGCGGTTCGAATGTTATCGCTTCGACACGAAAGACTCCGCCCAGCGAGGCGGTATTGAATGGCGGACCGTTCGAGTACTTCGATGTCCGTGACCGTGCTGCGCTCGGTGCCGTGTGCGATAAATACGGTGTAACGCATATCGTCAATATGGCTGCCATTCTTTCGGCAGCCGGTGAAAAAGACCCCCTGCTTGCATGGGACATCAACATGAACGGTCTCATAAACATCCTCGAATTGGCTCGCGAAAAGAAGATGCAACAGGTGCTCGTGCCGAGTTCGATAGCCGTTTTCGGACCCGAAACACCGCGCGAGAATACCCCGCAGGAAACCGTGCTGCGTCCCACGACCATGTATGGGATTACAAAGGTGGCGGGAGAACTGCTCGGTGACTACTATGTGCGTAAATTCGGCCTCGATGTGCGTGGTCTTCGATATCCCGGCATCATTAGCCACGAGACGCTTCCCGGCGGCGGCACGACCGATTATGCCGTCGCGATCTTCTACGAGGCGATCCAGAATAAGAGATATACCTGTTTCCTCAAGGAAAACACGCGCCTCCCCATGATGTATATGCCCGACTGTCTCAAGGCGACGATAGACCTCATGGAGGCCGATTTCTCGAAATTGAAGCACCACAGCGATTTCAATGTTTCGGCAATGAGTTTCACTCCCGGCGAACTCGCCGCAGAGATCAAAAAACACATTCGTGATTTCACCATCGAGTATCAACCCGATTTCCGGCAAGCAATCGCCGATTCGTGGCCCGATTCGATAGATGACTCGGCGGCACGTGAAGAGTGGGGGTGGAAGCCCTCCTACGACCTCGCCGCTATGACGAAGGATATGATAGAGAATCTCAAGAAGAAACTGCTCAAATAACTACAGGGAGAAACATCATGGTGCAAAAACTCAACTCGGCACTCGACCGATATGTCGCCGATCTTCGCACAAAGGGGACCGCGAAGGGCGACGAAATGGTCGTGACGGCGATTGTCCCGCCAAAAGGCGACCGCGGACCACGGTATCGCATCGAGGGATATTCGCAAGAGTTCATCAGAATGAACTCGAACTCCTACTTGGGCCTTTCGATGAACCCGGCGGTTATTCATGCCGAAGAGGAAGGGACCCGCACCTTTGGAGTCGGCCCCGGCGCGGTGCGTTTCATATCGGGAACCTACAAGGCGCACAAGGATCTCGAACGGCGACTTGCCACATTCCACGGCCGCGAGGCGGCGATGCTCTTTTCGAGCGCTTATGTCACCTCGATGGGGGTCATCGTGCCGCTCACGACTGCCGAAACGGTCATCGTGAGCGACGAACTCAACCACAACTGCATCATCAATGCGATGAAACTGGCGCGTCCCTCCGCGAAATTCATCTATAAACATAACGATATGGCCGATCTCGAGGCAAGGATGAAGGAGGCGGTCGGTAAAGGGAAGCGGTGCATCGTCGTGACCGACGGCGTCTTTTCAATGCGCGGCGATTACTGTCCCTTCGACAAATTGGTCAAGATTGCTCGGAGTTTCGACAAGGATTTCGAAGAGGGCGTCGTGACTGTCGCCGATGACTCACACGGCATCGGTGCCTATGGCCCAACGGGGCGCGGAACGGAAGAGGTGACCGGCACGAAGGTGGATATCCTTATCGGAACGCTCGGCAAGGCGTTCGGCGTGAACGGCGGGTATGTCGTCGCCGATCGTTCGGTCACCGAATTCCTGCGCCAGACGGCGCCCATGTATATCTATTCGAATCCGATCACCGTCGGCGAGACGACTGCGCTGCTCAAGGTGCTCGATATCCTCGAGAGCGACGAGGGAAAACGGCGTCTCAAGCACCTCGCCGAGATGACCGCTCGTTTCGAAAAAGGCCTCGTGGACAACGGCTATGAGACAATACCGGGGCCGCACCCGGTGACTCCGCTCATGGTCCGCGACACGAAGCGTACCGCCGAGATCGTCAAATGGCTTACCGACAACGGTGTGCTCGCCACCGGTCTCAACTATCCCGTGGTACCGAAGGGAGACGAAGAGATCCGCTTCCAGATAAACGCCGATCACACTCCCGCCGACATAGACTATGTCATTGATGTCTTGAAACGGTTCAAGAACCGCTAGGCGTCTTACCTTACTTCTTTCTTTTCGGCGGCTCGGTAGGCCGCGATGAGCAGCCATCCATAGAGGAGTGTGTATGTTCCTGAAAAGAGTCCGATGGTGAGCGTTGCGTTCTGAAGGGTCCATCCGATACAGAGCGCGCCGACAGTGGCGCACAGAAGAATCGCTTGCCACCCGAGATAAAAGTTCTGGCGTTCGGCAATGATGAGAACGAATCCGAGCGGCGAGGCGAGAAAACGCAGGGCATACATCGGTGTAAGAAGTTGTGCATAGCGGCCCGCTTCACGCCACGGTTCACCGAACACGAAGGCAAAGAGCGGCGGTGCAAAGAGCAGAAGGACGAGGAACGGCGGCGCCGCAAAGAGCATGGTTGCCGCGAGTGTTTTTATGAATATGCGGCGACACGATCCGGTGCGGTGGTAGTCTTCGCTCGCCCGCTGGCGGAACACATCGGTGAATGCGTCGGCGAGAAATGACAGCGGGGTGGCGAGCACGCGCCGGGTGAGGGCGTAGAGCCCCGCTGCTATGGGACCGAAGAGGGGAATGAAGAGGATTGACGGCAGTTGATTGGCGACAATGTTGAGAAGATGTGCCGGCAGGTTCTTGAGCGGAAATTCGCGGTAGCGGAGCGCGGAGCGACGAATGTTCTGCCAATGGGACGCCGATCGCGCATAGTGAGCGGCGTCGCAGCGGGCGACGGCGAAGAACCAGAGTGCGCCGGTGGCGGTGCCGGCGATGACTCCGCCGATGAGCCCCCACGCGCCGCTAGGGAAATGATTGACGCCGGCGGCGATCTGGGAGCCGGTGGTGATGCCGTTTTGAACGACGCGACGCGAGGCGATGCCGGCGAAGCGACTGCGGCGGGTGAACCAGTAGTGCCCTATCTGGACGAGGGCAAGCCAGAAGCCGAGGAGTGGAAGCAAGGTGAAAAAGCGTGCTCCTTCGCCGATACCGAAGAAGGTGCTCAATCGGTCGTGGAACATATAACCACCGAGTGCGGCAAGGAGACTTACCGCACCGGCGATCGTGGTTGCAATGATAACGAGCGAAAAGGCATCGTGATCTTCGTCCGGAAGCATGATTGCAAGTTCGTAACGCGCAGTGGCGACGACCGCGAGGATAGCGGCGGCACCGGCGAACAGTTCATAGATACCAAAGTCTTGAGGCGTGAACAAACGCGCAAGGAGCGGCGCGGCGGCGAGCGGGATTATCTGGGCTATCACCGAACCCGAAAACAGCGTGACAAGGTTGCGGACGAAGGACGAGCGTGTGGCTGAGGCGAGGCGGTTTCTCATGTGCCCACGGCGGCCTCGATTGCGTGCGCTATGCGGAGTTGGTCATTTTCCGAGAGGAAGGCGCTCATCGGAAGGCTCAGCACCTCGTGAGATGCATTCTCGGCATGGGGGAAATCGCCGAGCCGGTATCCGAGGGAAGAAAAGACCTCTTGGAGATGGAGGGGGACGGGATAGTGAATACCGGTTGCTATGTTCTCGGCAGCCAACCGAGCGGCGATGCGGTCGCGGCGGTCGCTTCTTACGACATACTGCGCCCATACCGATCGGCGATCTTCCCGAATGGGGGGAAGTCTTATCGGGAGATCGGCGAGGAGCCGGTGATAGCGGTTCGCTACCTCTTGTCGTCGGAAAATCTCGTCCTCGAAGTGAGTCAGTTTCACCAAGAGCACTGCGGCCTGCACGGTGTCGAGGCGGCTATTCATGCCGAGGTGTCGGTGATGGTATCGCGTGGTCTGTCCGTGCAGACGAAGCGATGCGATATGTTCGGCGAGCGCGGCGTCGGTGGTGAAAACGGCGCCGCCGTCGCCGTAACAGCCCAACGGTTTTGCAGGAAAGAAACTGGTCGTGGCGAGAGAAGAAAGGGCGCAGCTCCGTTTCTCGCGATAAACGGCGCCGAAACTTTGAGCGGCATCTTCAATGACGGCGAGACCGTGTCGGGAGGCGATCCGATTGACGGCGTCCATGTCGGGGCACTGGCCGTAGAGGCTTACCGGGATGATGGCACGAGTTTTCGGAGTGATGTGCGCCTCGATGCCCGTGGCGTCAATGAGGCAGGTATCCTCTTCGATATCGGTGAAGACCGGTCTCGCCCCGACCGTTGCAATGGCCTCGGCGGTGGCAATGAACGAGAAGGCGCTCGTGATGACCTCGTCGCCGGGGCCGATGCGAAGAGCCAAAAGCGCGAGAACGAGAGCATCGGTTCCGTTGGCGCAGGTGATGCAGTAGGGAGTGCCGCAGAACGCCGCCAGCCGTTCTTCGAGTTCGGTGACCTCGGGTCCCATGATGAACGAGGCGCGCTCGCAAACGCGCTGCATTGCGGCATCTATTTCATCGCGGTAGGAACGGTATTGCGCCGCAAGGTCAACAAGGGGAATTCCGGTCACAGCGGCCTCACCCTGCCATCTTCAAGAAAGTAGCGCGATCCATCGAACGGGTCGGTTGCAATGCCGTCGGGGCCGAATGAAAGTTTGTTGCCGGCGCGGCTCACCCAACCGTGTTGTTTTGCCGGATTGCCATAGACGAGCGCATAGGCCGGAACATCACGGGTAACGACACTTCCTGCTCCTATCAACGCATACTCGCCGATAGTTGTTCCGCAGACGATCGTCGCATTGGCGCCGATGGTGCATCCCCGTTTGAGGAGCGTTGTGCGGTATTCGTGTTTCCGCGGGATGAAACTCCGCGGATTGATGACATTGGTGAAGACCATCGAGGGGCCGAGAAACACATCGTCTTCGATGACGACCCCCTCGTAGATGCTCACATTGTTTTGCACCCGCACGCCGTTTCCAACTATGGCGCGTGGTCCGACGACGCAATTCTGCCCAAAGGAACAGTTGGTGCCGATACGCGATCCGGTGAGAATGTGACAGAAGAGCCAGATTTTCGTTCCTTCGCCAATGACGACATCGTGGTCAACATGAGTTGTTTCGTGGATGAAAGTGTTTTCCGTCATGTTATGACCTCAGCCACCCGTGGGCGCGGTACCATGATACGGTTTCGGCCAGCGCGTTGTCAAGGGAATAGCGAGGATACCATCCCAGCGCTTCCTTGAGGGCGCGGTTGCTGCACACCCACGACTCTTGTTTCATCTCGATGACCTTCTGTTCATTCACCGGTAACGCTTTACCGAAGATTCTTCCAGCGATACTGGCGAGATACCCGATCGGTGCGGCAACCATTTCGGGTATTGGCAGGCGAAGAACCCGATGTTTACCTATGGCTTTTTGGATTGCTTCGGCAAGTTCGCGCCACGAAACCGGCTCGTCGTTTGCGACAAAGAAGGTGCGCCCTCGAAGGTCGCTTTCCGCCGCTTTCAGTATCGCATCGCAGAGGTCGGCGACATACACGATCGAAATCCGCTTTGATCCGTCTCCAAGAAGGGGAATGATGCCGCGCTCGACGAATTTGAAATAGGTGAAGATATCTTTTTCGTTGGGGCCGAAGACCGAACAGGGGCGCAGAATAATGTAATTGTGGTCGTTACGAGCGCCCCAGTGGCGCACCGCTTCCTCGGCGGCGAGTTTCGAGCGTCCATACCATGTAAGGGGACGGGGAGTATCCTCTTCGGTGACGGGGTGCCCGGTAGAACTGGGGCCGGCGGCCGCTTGCGAACTGAGGAAGATGAAGCGCTGTTTCCCGGTCAGACAGGCCAGTATCGCTTCGGTAAAACGACAGTTGTCTTCGAAATAGTCGGCTTCGGACAATCGCTTGGTGGCGCCGGCGACATGGATGACCGTGTCGCAGCCGGCAACAGCCTCTCGGAGAAGGTGTTCGTCACGCCAGTCGCCGACGATCGGGTGCGCACCGTAGTGAACGAATGCAGAGATTTCGGGTGTGGTGCGCCGGACCAGAAGTCGCGGCCGGAGATCACGCGCGAGCAGAAGCGCGGTAAGGTTTCCGCCGACGAAGCCGGTGGCGCCGGTGACAAGCACCTCCTTCATGCGGTGTTCCCAATCTGTTTTGCAAGGATGAGATAGCGCTGGTATATCCGGGCTCCCATGTGGGCCGCGGCGTGGTTCATCGCCTTGTTCGATTCGAGTATCCATGACATCTCGACGGTGCGGTAGCCGGCTGCCTTGGCGTCGTGAAGGAGTCGGTGGTACATCAGTGCGTCGAGGCCGAGGAGCCGGTGTTTCTTTAGGGTCCCCATCAGCATGACGCGGAAGCGATCGATATACCTCTTGCGGTTGAAGACGAGACGGAAGAAGTAACGGCTGAGAAGCGATCCGCTGCGATTCTTGACGAGTATTTGATTGATGTCGGGCATCGCAACCATGAATGCCGCCGGTTCGTCGTCGAGAAAGACCAGATAGGTGATCGGAAGATCGACGATAAGTTTCAATTCGTCGGCCATAGCCGTTATTTCGCGATCGGTCATTGGTACATAGCCCCAGTTGTCGCGCCACGCCTCGTTGAATATCTTCAGGATGATGTCGATATCGCGGCGCAGGTTCTTGAGGTCAATGTGGCGCACTGAGAGGCGGTCACCGTATTTCGCGACCAGTTTCTCGTCGCGGTTGTGAAATTCGGGAGGTAGATCCTCCGGCTCTTCGAGTATCCAACTGTTGAGCCGTTGTTCGTCATGGTACCCGGCGTCGCGAAAGAAATCAGGGTAGTAGGGCATGGTATGGGGATTCATCAGGAAGGGAAGAGCATCGTTTCCCTCGACGGTGAAGCCGGGTGAGTCGTGATTGGTGGTAAAGTTCATCGGTCCGATGATCCGTTCGTATTTCCGGGCCCTCAACCAGTTTTCGGCTGTTTCGATGAGGGCACGGGCCGCCTCGTGGTC
>CALITV010000249.1 GCA_938048925.1 uncultured bacterium
ACTCCTGAAAAAGGCGCACTCGCTCGACGAGGCGATCACCTTCGTGCAGGGGGAGAACCACATGAGCGTCGAACAGTTCGGCATCGCTGATGCGGTAAGCGACCGGGCCGGCGTTTTCGAGATGACCGCGAAAAAGGTGGCGGTGCGCGAGATGGAGGATGATGTTCTCTGGATGACCAATCACTTTGTACACCCCGACATGAAAGACCTCGACAAGGACCCGCCGGGGAATTCTTCGTTGCGTCGTTTCACCCGCTTTTCGCAACTGTTGCCGCCCGACGGCATCGAGTCGCGCTATGGCACTTTCGACCCTCTCGAAGTCGTTTGGGTTCTCCGTGACCGTGTCAATCCTTATACGGGAGAGGAAAGCCCGCCGGGCACCTTCGATAATGGCGATTCGCTTGCTACCAATGGGGCCATCTACGCCGTCGTGTTCGATCCCGGCAACCTCCATTTCTGGGTCGCCGCCGGCACCATACCGGTTCCAGAACAGCAGTTCACCGGCTTTTCGCTCGGTACGCTCCTCAATTGGCCCGGTGCAAAACCGGTTGACCCGGCAGTTATCCCGTAAAAGGTTCCAGAAAAGAGAAGTTAAGGAAGCGGGTGGGCGCTGAAAAACTCCCACATCGCGTCGTTGGCGTCTATGTCTTTCGACGGCGCATCGGCACCGGTGCGCCCGACGCGCACGCCGCCGGGATACGAGTGTCCGCCGCCGTCATAAACGGTTTCGCCATCGCTGAGGGGGGTGGCGGGATCTATGACGCACATGACGACCGGCTCAACACCGCTATAAGTGGTGCAGATTGCGTCACCTTTGTGGTAGGTCACGCTTCCCTGTTCGGCGGCGCCGTCGATCGCTAGCCAGTCGCCGAGGGTATCGGGATCAGTCGGGTGAATGACGGGATAGAAATCAACTCCCGAAAAGCCGGAGCCAACCCCGCCTTCTATCGGGTAATTCTCATCGGTCGTTCCATGGAACATGATGATGGGCATCGGTCGAGAAGGGATGCAGTCGGGGAAGTCGCCGCCACGATTGAGCCCGCCGGCTATCGGCGCGGCCGCGGCGATGAGGTCGGCGGCTTCGCAGGCGAGGCGGTGCGACATGATGGCGCCGTTGGAGAGTCCCGAGGTATAGATCCGTTTTTCGTCAACGGCATACTGTCCCGCTATTGTTTCCACCAGTTTGCGGATGAAGCCGACATCATCTATACCGTTCTTCGCCGCCGGGTTGCAGCATCCGCCGCCGTTCCATGTCTGTATAAGGCTGGTTCCGTCGGGATAGAGAGCAAAAAAGCCGTGATCGTGCGCCGCACGATCGAGTTGCGACATGATGCGATGCAGCCGCGCTGTTCCGCCTCCGCCGTGCAAACCTAACACCAGTGGCAACGGCGATATCCCATTATAGGATGCCGGCACATAGAGGAGATAGGTTCGTTTGTAGATTCCCTGCATAAGGCTTCCTGCATGGAGCGTTCCTGTCACCGTGACCTCGGCGTAGGCGGTGTGACCGAGATACTCCGCTTTGACAAAGGTTTTGCCGACGGAGACCGGTGCGAGAACCCCTTTCGGATCAACGGTAACGACGGTAGGATCGAGGGAACTCCATGCTATGTTGTCGGTGAGGTACTGCGGATAGGTCGTCGTTCCGTCATCGAGCACCGCCCAGAGCGGCATCGTCGCGTCAACCTCGCTGCTCGCCGGAAGACCGAGCACGGTGCGGCGCGGCTCTATGTCGAATGGGCATTTGTAACCGCAGAGGGACGGCCCGTCGGTGTCGGGAATGGTAGTATCCTCGTCAACGATGTCACCCTCTTCTTCGGGAGAAACCCCGTCGGTTACCATATCTTCATCGAGTGCGATGACCACCTCTCCTTCGTCAGTCTCCGTCGAGTCATTCAGAAAAAGGGTATCATCTTCTGATGGCTGGATACCCTCGGGAGCGGTGTCCGATACTGCGCGGTCGGTTTCGAGCACATCGATTTCGTTTTGCTCCGGTGCGGTTGGAGAGCAGGCTGCTACACCGAGCCATAAAATCGGCATTAGGTATCCATACCGGTTTTTCATAGTCCTCCTCCCCCCGTCAGTCACGGTATAAACGGTTTCTGCATCAGCCATCGTCCGTCGGCGTTCGCGGTCGCCGCTTTGGTAACGAGCGGTTTTTGGCGGTCGAGAACAAGCCGCAGACCGGTGGTATCTTCGAGAAAACTAACATCGCCGTCGGAGTCTCCCGCGCCGAAGCGGGGCCGTTTATCCGGGTCGGGATTCGGCTGGAAGGGATCGCCTTCGGTCATACCGAAGATCACCGTGTTTATCCAGCAGCGTTTGCCGTCGCGGAAGGTGATGGCGCGGTTCTCGCCGTCTTTTACCGGTCCGCAGCCGGCAAGATCATAGGTTATCTTTCCATCGGGACTGACGACATTCTCGATGCCAATGACCCGCTCGGGCGGAATACCGATCTTCTCGGCGCAGACCTCGATGATGTATTTCGGCGTCGCCGAAACGATCCATACCTCGAATCCGCTTTTTTCGAGCGCGTTGATGAGATCTGCGATTTGCGGGTAGATGCGGATATAGTCGGCGATCGCTGCCTCGCCGATGCGGCGGGTTGCGCCGATCGGGTTGGCAAGTTGCCGTTCGAATATCTCGCGGCTCGCCTGCCGCACCTCGTCGGGGGTATTGCCGGCAAGAAGATGGGCGAGCCACGCATAGGCCGGTTCGATGATCTTCTCGTCGTGACCGGCGAAGGCGGATGCACCGTCGGGTGTTTTCTGTGAATTGTAGAGCGTAAAGATGAGTTCGGGGGTCGCCCCCTGTTCGAGCGCGCTCACCGCCGCGTCGGTAAGATAGGGGCTCGTCTTGCGCCAGTCGGCGGGTGTTTTCACCATGCCGCGCTCGAGGAGGCCGATGAAGGCGGCGTCACCGATGTCGTTCTTGATGACGGTGTTGTCCCAGTCGAAGACGGCCACCTTGCGGCCGGGCCGTTTGTTCTCGGTGGAAAGAAAAGCAACGAGCGCCGCGTGATTGCGAGGGTCCCATCCGTCTGGCTTGAGCATGATATCCTCCGGGGTCATGGTACGAACGGTCGGCGCGGCACAGGCGGCCAGCGCGAGAAATCCAAACAAAAAGGAAAACTTCTTCATACCTTATGGTAACATGAAGGGCTGATCATTGCAAGATTGGCGAGAAAGAGGTGCGTAGATCTCTCCCAACCGAAGTTCTGTGCGTAGCGTCGGCAGCGATCCGGCGGTATTGTAAGCGCCATGGACACCGCTTTTCCGAGATCTTCATCAAGCGCGCCACAGCCCGAATCGCCGATGATCTCCTCGGTTGCCTGACAGGGATACGCAGCGACTGGCACCCCGCTGGCAAGCGCTTCGAGCATCACGAGGCCGAAGGTGTCGGTACGGCTCGGAAAAACGAACACATCGGCAGCGGCATAGTAGCGAGCCAACTCAGCGCCGTGCCGGGTACCGACGAAGCGCACCGTGGGGAACTCGCGGCGGAGCCGTGGCAACAGGGGGCCGTCCCCGACCACGAACTTGGTGCCGGGGACATCGAGCGAGAGAAAATCGCGCAGATTCTTTTCGACAGCGACGCGGCCGACATAGAGCAGGTAGGGACGCGGTCCATCGAGGTCTGGTTTCGGGTCTAGGGGCGAGAAGAGGGTGGTATCAACCCCGCGATCCCAGCGAATGAGGTGGCGAAAACCACGCGACTCCAACTCTTTTTTGAAGGATTCGGTGGCGACCATGGTGGCAACGGCAGGAGCGTGGAACCACCTCATGAAGGAATATCCCACGGTGAGCGGTAAACGGACCCGTTCCCAGACATATTCGGGGAATCGGGTGGTGTAGGAGGTGGTGAACGGTATCTTTTTTTTCAGGCAGGCGGCGCGGGCCGCAATACCGAGCGGTCCTTCGGTCGTGATATGAATCGCGTCGGGGCGCACCGCTGTTATCTTTTGGGCGAGGTGGCGGGGAGAAACGACGGCGAGGCGGATCATGGGATAGGTGGGACAGGGCACCGTCAAGTATTGATCGGGCGAGATTACCTCGACCGCATGTTTTTTCCGCTCCAATTCCTTCATCATGGTCGTAAGCGTTCTGACGACACCATTCACCTGCGGTGTCCATGTATCGGTCACAAGGAGAATCTTCATCGGTATGAGCGCTCTTTTGTTCGGCACACTTTCTTTTTTATCGTGAAAAAAGAATGAACGCTCGATGAAAAATAGGCCCTAGGTGGTGCCTTAAGGATTTCGCTCGTCAAAAATTAACACTGCATTTACCTTTCGTTCACGACGGTATTTTAGAAAACAAAATTGTTGTGTAAGGTCTACGCCTTGTTGGGAGAATAACGGGTGGCGAAGAAAAAGATCCCGCTTCGTAACCGCGAGATCGGCTGGCTCGACTTCAACGGTCGGGTGCTCCAAGAGGCGCGAGACCATCACAATCCGCTTATCGAACGACTGAAATTCCTTGGTATTTTCTCGAACAACCTCGATGAATTCTACCGAGTCCGCGTCGCGACGATAACCAAGTTGCAGCGTCTCAAGATGCCACCGCCTCCTGAATTCTTCGGCCAGCCGCTCAACAAACTGCTCAAAGAGATCGCTACTATGACGACCCAGTATGAACGGTTGTTCAACAGCACTTATCGGGAACTGCGCAGCGAACTAGAAAAAGAAGGGATACGCATCATTGACGAAACCGGTCTGACCACCGAACAGGCGTCGTTCGTGCGCCGCTTTTTCCGAGAAAAGGTGCGGATGCATCTGTTCCCGGTCATGGTGCGCGATTACCACACGCTCGACGATCTACGCGATCAGTCTATCTATTTGGCAGTGGGGTTGCGTAAGCTGGGTTCGAAGGGACGCGATATCGCAATGATCGAGGTCCCTGCCGCGATCCTCGGCCGTTTCGTGATTCTCCCCTCACCACGATCGGCTGTTGATATTATTCTCCTTGACGATGTGGTGCGGTTTTGTCTCGATGATATCTTCGCGGTCTTCGGCTACGACCGTTTCGAGGCGTACACGGTTAAATTCACCCGCGATGCCGAACTCGATCTCGACAACGACATTTCGAAGAGTTTTCTCGAAATCATTTCCGATGGACTCAAACAGCGCAGTTCGGGCAATCCGGTCCGTTTCATCTATGATCGGCGGATGCCCAAAGAGATGCTTCGCCATATCACCCGGTGTATGGGCATCCGCAAACAGGACCTGCTCATTCCGGGGGAGCGCTACCATAATTTCAAAGATTTCATGTCATTCCCGACGGTCGGCCCCGATCGGCTCCGGTACCCGCCGCTGAAAACGATACCGGTTCCCGGATTGGAGCCCGGCAAAAGTGTCTTCGACGCCATCGCATCGGGCGATATCCTGATTCACTACCCCTATCAACCGTTTCAACACATTATTGACTTCTTGCGCGAAGCGTCGCTCGATCCGAAGGTCTATTCTATCAAGATGACGCTCTACCGACTTGCCCGGAACTCGAGCGTAATCAATGCGCTCATCAATGCGGCTCGCAACGGGAAAAAAGTAACCGTCTTTATCGAACTGCAAGCTCGCTTCGACGAAGAGGCCAACATAGAGTGGGCCCGGCGTCTTCAGGAGGCGGGCGTCCGTATCCTACCCTCGCTTCCCAATTTGAAGGTGCACGCCAAGTTGTGTCTGGTCAAGCGCCGCGAAGGAGATGCCCTCCGTCACTACGCGGTCATTTCGACCGGCAACTTCAACGAAGCGACCGCCCGTGTTTACTGTGACGAGACGCTGTTGACCGCCGACGGGCGGATTACACACGAGGTCGATCGGGTGTTCGATGTTTTCTCGAATCCCTACAAGGATAAGAAATTCAAACATCTTCTCGTTGCGCCGAACCATCTTCGTCACCGTCTTTCCCGGATGATCGAATCTGAGATCAAGGCGGCGAAAAAAGGAGAGAAGGCAAAGATAGTTCTCAAACTCAACAGCCTTACCGATCCCGATATGGCGATGAAATTGAGAGATGCCAGCCGTGCCGGCGTAACGGTTACCCTGATTGTCCGGGGGTCCTGCATTCTTCTGCCAGAACCGGATGACCCTTTTCTTGCCGCACGGAGCATCGTGGATCGTTTTCTCGAACACTCCCGTATCTATTTTTTCTACGCCGGCGGCAAGGAACGGTTGTTCATTTCGTCGGCCGACCTCATGACCCGCAATCTCGACCGTCGGGTCGAGGTCGCCGTGCCGGTGTATGATGAGAAACTCAAGACGCGACTGAAGGATCTCTTGGAAATACAACTGGACGACAATGTGAAGAGCCGTCTGTTGACGAAGGGAAACATCAACGAGTATCACCGAGCCGGGCCGCGTCGCCGGGTGCGCAGTCAATATGCCTTTCTCGAGTACTTGAGGAAAACGCAAGGGGGAATCCCATGATATTCGCTGCGGTAGATGTGGGATCGAACGCCGTCCGTCTGCTCGTCTCCGAGGTGCGTGAAAAAGAAAACGGGGCGCCGGAAACCGAGAAGACATCGTTGGTTCGCGTACCGCTTCGGCTCGGCGACGACACTTTTATCCGCGGGTCTATTTCGAGCGCCAAGGTGTCGGTGCTTGTCAATACGCTCACGGCGTTCGAACACCTTTTTCGGGTTTACCGGCCGGTCGCCTATATGGCTTGTGCCACTGCCGCGCTGCGAGAGGCAAAGAACGGAGCGAAAGTGGCCGAAAAGGTCTCCCGTGAGAGCGGCATACGACTTGACATCATTGACGGTATGACCGAGGCGAAACTGCTCGGCGCCGCAAGCGAACTGTTTCTCAAGGACACCGAACATGTCTATCTCCTCGTAGATGTCGGCGGCGGTAGCACCGAGATATCGTTGTTTCACCGCGGAAAGATACTCGACATGCGTTCGTTTCGGATCGGTACGGTGCGCATGCTTACCCAGCACGATGAGTCGGGAGAATGGGCGGCGCTCACGGATTTTCTGAACGATGTCAAGGAGAAATATCGGCGGCCGATCCCGGTCGGTTCCGGAGGAAACATCAACAAACTCAGCAAACTTTTTGCGCAGAAGGGAGCAAAAGAACTGCGTTTCCGCGCCCTCGAAGAAGGGGTGGCCCGTTTGGATCGCTTGAGCGTTTCGGAACGAATATCGCTCTATGGTCTGCGCCATGACCGCGCCGATGTCATCGTTCCCGCCGGCGTCATCTTTCTCTCGATCATGCGCCTCCTCGGATCGTCGCGTATCCTCGTGCCGCGCCTCGGTCTCTCCGATGGTATGATACGGCACCTCTATCACGCGTATGTCGAGGGTGTTCCGTTACCAGCGGGGGTCGAGATTCGTCGTTTCCGCCCCCGTCGGTCGGTGCGTTAATAGAATAAAAGCGCAAAAATAATGATGCTTTCACGATCCATTGACCCTGCAGCGCATCATCTCTGATTGTCCTACCTGCGAGATGATGGTGCCATGGTGCGTATCGGTGTGGTCGGAGTTCCGGGCGGATGGTCGTCCGAACTGATGGTTGATGCTTTTCGGAAGAAAGCGCGTGCGGTCTCGCTCATTGATATGCGCCGCGTTCGGTTTGATTCGGCGCGCCGGACCATTCTCTTCGAAGGAAGCGACCTTATGAAATTCGACGCGATCGTCATCCGCAAACTGGGGCCGCGCTATCATCCCGATCTGCTCGACCGGATCGAGATGCTCAGTCTGGTCGAGGAGCGGGGGCTCCGGGTCTATTCCCGCCCCAAACGCCTCGTGCGGGTCATTGATCGTCTTTCCAATACCATGCTCCTGCGTCTTGCCGCCCTGCCGACACCTCCCACCGTTATCACCGAGGACATTGAGCAGGCGGCACAGGCAATTCGGTCGTTCGGGATAGCGGTACTCAAACCCCTTTACACTTCGAAGGCACAAGGCATGGTGGTGATCGGATCTGACGATCCCGCTCTCGAAGAGCGTATCACCCGCTTCCGTGCAGAAGGAAATACGACAATCTATGTGCAACAGATGGCAAAAACGAGCGGGAAGGACATCTCGCTGGTTTTTTTCGGTCAACGGTTCATCGCCGCCTATGCTCGGGTCAAGGAAGAGGATGCCGAGAACCGGCTGTTGACGCCGGGCGGCCGGTACGAGAATTACGAGCCGTCGGCGCACATGCTCGATATCGCAAAGCGGGCTCAGTATATCTTCAATCTGCACTATACGGTGGTTGATATGGTTGAAACGCCAAGCGGCCCGCTCATCCTGCAGGTGTCGGCTCTCGGCGGTTTCCGTGGCATGATGGAGGGGTGCGGTATAGACCCGGCCACCCGCTACGCCGACTACATTCTGTCGCGTCTCAAGTAACCCCAAAGGGGAAGATCAGAACACACTCCACGCAAGGTGATCGGGAGAACCTTTCGCCCGTTTTTTGATTTCGGAAAGGGCGCGATCGAGTCGTTCGGGGATCAACGCTTCGGTTCGGTTCTTGACAAACAATATCGAGGCACTCGCCGTCAAAAGGGGAAATCGGCGGCGTACTCCGTCGCGATCCGTCGAAATGACGGATCCTCGTTCGCGATCCTCGACGGAGTAGAGACTGCGGACATCGTTGGCGAACTTTTCGACCATCTCGGAAACGAAGGTTACGCAAAACATCTCGTCGGTTTCGTCCCGTGCGGTGAGCGCTGCGAAGAAATCGTCGCCTCCTATGTGGCCGACAAACATCTCCCGTTTGGAACGGAAGGTGTTGAGAATATCGGCGAACATGAGGATGGCGCGATCGCCGACCCGGAACCCGTACAGGTCGTTGAATGGCTTGAAGTTGTCGAAATCGAAATAGACGAATACGGGAAGTCGGGCCGTATCCTCCAGTCGTTCTACGATGTGCTCGGTGATGAGCCGATTACCCGGCAGACGGGTGAGCGGGTTCTGGTCTCGCGCCAGCGCGATGTTTTTTTCGGTGACGATGGAAAGAATCGAGCGCGTCGAGAGGAAGCCGCGGTATCTTCCCCCTTCGGTCACGATGATTCCTTCGGCATTTTCGTTGAACCGGTAGATTTCGAGTATCTTCTCGATTCGCTGCGATATTTCGGCGACCGGGCGGCGTTGCACAAAATTCTTGACGGCTGCGGCGACATTGCGATTGAGCAGGATGTCGCGGCCGAATGGGGCGTAGATGAACTCCTTGAGGTCGCTCTCGCGGATGATTCCCTTCGGCTCTCCTCGTTCGTTGACTACCGGGACGAAGTCGGCCTGTTTGTTGCGCCGAAAATATTCCAGCAGAGCCCGCATGTCGTCACGGGGCAGGGTAATGGGGGGCAACTCCTTCATCTGCGAAAGAACATTGTCGATGTCGCGGCTCCGCCCCCGTTGGTTGCGGCGGTTCATCTCACCGACGATGTCGTAACGGCGCATAATCTCCCGGAGGTGCAGTGTCGGTCGCTGTATGAGAAAACCTTGCGCGTAGTCGCAGCCGATGTCGCGGCAGAGGTGAAAGGCCGCTTCGGTCTCGATTCCTTCCGCTACCACCTCGACACCGAGCGTGTGTGCAAGGCTGACGACGGTCGCGAGGAAGAGTTTCTTTTTTGCGTCGTTTTCGACATCTTCGATGAAGAATCGGTCTATCTTCAGGTAGTCCGGTTCGGCTTGGTAGAGCACCTGCAATCCGGAGAATCCTGCGCCGAAATCGTCGAGAGCGATGCGCAGACCGCGGTCCTTTACCCGTTTGAGGGTGTGGATCATCTCTTCCGGAGATCGGAACTGATAGCGTTCCGAAAGTTCGAAACAGAAAGAACTGCTCGGTATGCCGGTCCGCTCGAGCAAAAGGTCGGTTTGTCCCGGCTGGTAGTCGGGCATTGCGGTGACGCGGTTGTCCACATTGTAGAACAGCCTCATGTCGGCGGCCAAGCCTGCCTCGGCGAATTTGCGCATGGCACGCTCGCGCAGTTTGAGATCAATACCGAACAAAACCCGATCCCGGGCGAGCGCGTCGAAGAAAGCGAGAATGGAAGGGAACCCTTCCTTTTCGGTGCCGCGCAGAAGCGCTTCGACGCCGATACAATGCCCGGTAACGGTGTGAACAATCGGCTGAAACGCGAAATCGAAACGATCTATGATGAGATCATACATGGTGTAGTGGTACCCCAGCATCTCGTCGAGTGGTTCGACGCATACATTAGGCAGCCGGAGTTCGCTCTCTATTTCCATGCGTCTCTCCTAGCGAGCGGTTCGCACACGAAGAGAGCATACCGCCGGTTGTCAGAAAGATATGTCCCCTCAATCAAATATCGGTCAGTTGTCGCGGCTGATCACGACTCGTCGGCGACGCCGGTTGCAAATTCGGTGGTCAACCAGCGGAAGTCATCAATGAGCACGAAGGAGTCTTGCGAACGGTCGTTGGTATCCCAGATCGC
>CALITV010000250.1 GCA_938048925.1 uncultured bacterium
TGGAATACAGAGGTAGGGAGTGGGGTCATCGGTGCCGGTCCAATCGAAAGCGGCGCGGAAGCCGGCGCGCCCCACTGCGGCGTAGAAATAGTTCGATATCGAGAGCGGATAGGTCCGTTCGCGCTCTTCGGGGGCGACCCACAGGAAGGCTGACCCTATCGGCGTGCAGAGCCATTTGTGGCAGTTGCCGGTGTACCATGTTGGCGATATTGCCGCGATGTCGAGGGGTGTCATACCGATCCCGTGGGCGCCGTCAACGAGCGTCGGGATGCCCTTTTTTTTCAGTTCGGCGACGATGCGGGCAATGGGGAGGAGGAGCGCCGTCGAACTGCTCACATGGTCAATGAGGGCGAGGGTGGTGTCAGGGGTCACCGCCGCAACAATACGATCGACGATATCGTCGGCTGACGCAGGTGGATAGTGGATATCAACATGGTTCACCATCACGCCAAACTCCTCGGTGATGAACGAAAGGGCGTTGCGGCAGGCTGGGTAGAGCAGTGTGGTGGTCAATATCGTATCGCCCTTTTTCCAGCGGCGCGATCGGAGGACGGCGTTGACCCCGTAAGTCGCATTGGGCACGAAGGCGATACCGTCGGGATCGGCGTTGATGAATTGGGCAAGTGTGGAACGTGTCGCGGCGAGCATCTCCGGCAGACGGCGGCAGAAGAAGTCGGTTGGCGACGCCGCCATCTCGTCCCGCAAGCGGCGCTGGTATTCCAGTATCGCGGTCGGACACGCCCCGAACGATCCGTGGTTGAGGTGAATCTTCGTCGGGTCGAGCGGCCAAAGGTTTTTGAACGATCGCATAAATGACACCTCGCCTGTTACTGCGCCGGCATACTGACACAGGTGCCTCATTTTTGCAAGCATCCGAAAAGTTGACTTGTTTTTCTGCACTCACTATAAGGTTTCGGCGGTTGTTTTCTTTTTTCGCGTGGCAGGCGGCGGCGGTGAAAAAAAACAAAGATTTCGATTTCATACGGGCAGATCGCACCGTTGATCACCGTTCGCTGGGAAAACTCCTTTCCGAGATAGAGAACGACCGTGACCGTGCCGAGGAGATACTTGCCGACCACTACGATGACTCTGATACCGTACAGGTTGTCGGTATCACCGGTTCTCCCGGTGCGGGTAAAAGCACGCTTGCCGATGGAATCATCGGGAAACTGCGCGAAGAGGGTAAGATTGTCGCTGTCGTCGCGGTGGATCCTAGTTCTCCGTTCACCGGCGGTGCGATCCTCGGTGATCGTATCAGGATGTCGGCACATGCAGAAGATCCCGGAGTGTTCATTCGGAGCATGGCAAGCCGTGGCAGTCTCGGGGGACTCGCTCCGGCAACCTTCGATGTGGTGAATCTCCTGCGTTCGGCTGGTTTCGATGCGATCATCGTCGAGACGGTCGGCGTCGGTCAGAGCGAAATTGATGTCCTTGCGGTCGCCGATACGGTGCTTCTTGCCCTCGTTCCGGGGCTCGGTGACGATGTCCAAGCGCTCAAAGCGGGCATCATGGAGATTGCCGATATTTTCGTCGTCAACAAATCGGATCGCGAGGGAAAAGAACGGCTCATTGCCGAGATACGCATGGTGCTCGATCTCAACCGCGAGCGATTTTCGTGGCTTCCACCGATTGTCGAAACGGTGGCGACCGAACGGCGTGGCATAGATGACCTCATGCAACAGATAGGGGCGCATGCAGCGTATGTGAGAGAGCATCGCATCGCGGTACGAAGTGTGAGAATTGCACGGCAGTTGGAGAAAATGGCCGCTGACAAAGTAGGGCGGCAGGTTTATGCGGCGCTCGGTGGAAAAGCCTTCTTCGAGAGGGAGTCTGCCGCGGTGGCGTCGGGGGATGAAAACCCTTACCGTATTGTGAAAAAGATAGAAAAACTCATAACTACTCGAACGGAGGAACAGTCGTGAAGAAGATCAGTCACATCGGTATCGCGGTCGAGAAGATCGCCGATTACGTCGGTTTTTACCGTGACATTCTCGGCTTGTCGGTCGAGGGGGAGGAGGTGGTGGAAGATCAGAAGGTGAAGGTAGCCTTTCTTACGGTTGGCGAAACGCGCATCGAACTGTTGGAGCCGACTTCACCGGAAAGCCCGATCGCGAAATTCATCGAGAAAAAGGGTCCCGGTGTCCACCATCTTGCTTTTGAGGTCGAAGATATCGTTGCAACGCTGGCCGCAATGAAGGAGAAAGGGATAAAACTCATTGATGAGACCCCGCGGTGCGGTGCTCATCACACCAAAATCGCCTTCGTTCATCCGAAGGAATCGAAAGGGGTGCTGGTTGAGTTGACTCAATCGGAAACACATTGAACTGGCAATAAGGAGTAGGGCAATGGCAACCATCGAAGAAAAACTGGCGCAACTGAGGGCCAAGAAAGAGCAGGCCAAACTCGGAGGCGGTGAAAAACGCATCGAGGATCAGCACAAAAAAGGGAAATATACGGCGCGAGAGCGGTTTGCCAAACTGCTCGATCCGGGGAGTTTCGAAGAGATAGACGCGCTCCGAGCCGATCGCAAGGAGGGAAGCCCGCTCGGCGATGCGGTGGTGACCGGCTACGGCACCATTGACGGGCGAAAGGTCTTCGTCTTCGGGCAAGACTTCACCGTGCAGGGGGGTTCTCTCGGCGAGGTGGTTTCGTCGAAGATCTGCAAGATTATGGACTTGGCGATAAAGGTCGGTGCGCCGGTCATCGGCCTCAATGATTCAGGTGGTGCCCGCATTCAGGAGGGGATTCATTCCCTCTATGGCTACGGCGAGATATTCAAACGAAACACGCTCGCGTCGGGAGTCATTCCCCAGATCTCGGCGATCTACGGGCCGTGTGCCGGCGGCGCCGTGTACAGCCCGGCGCTCACCGATTTCGTCTTCATGACCAACAGCAATTCCTACATGTTCCTTACCGGTCCCAATGTCGTGAAGACGGTCACCCACGAGAATGTCACCGTCGATCAACTCGGCGGCGCGCAGGTTCACATGACCAAGTCGGGGGTCGCCCATTTCGCACACGACACCGAGGACGAGTCGCTCGCGGCGATACGGAAACTCTTCTCGTATCTGCCTTCAAACAATATGGAGGAACCACCCCGCCTCCCGGCTAACGATCCGGTTGACCGGATGGAGGAGGAACTCAACACCATCGTGCCGCTCAATCCGAACAAGGGGTACAATGCGAAAGACATTATTCGTCTGATTTTCGATGACGGAGACTTTTTCGAGGTCCAACCACTCTACGCGCAGAACATCGTCGTGGGTTTCGCGCGGCTCAACGGGCGTACCGTGGGTATCGTCGCCAATCAGCCCAATGTGCTTGCCGGCGTGCTCGATGTGAACTCTTCGATGAA
>CALITV010000251.1 GCA_938048925.1 uncultured bacterium
ACGATACACAGGACAGAACGGCGAAATTGGCTGGATGCGGGTCGAGCCGATCCGCCACGACCGATTTTTCTCGCTCAAGAACCTTTTGCACCCCGATAGTTGGGCGATTGCCTACCTCGTTACCTCTGTCGAGGCGCCCGAGGATCGCGATGCCCTGCTCCTCGTCAGCACCGGAAACCCGACCGCCGTCTGGGTGGGGGGAACGCAGGTGTACGCCAACGACACAATCGAACGCTTTTTTTACGACACCATCCGCATCCCCATACGGCTTGCGAAAGGATGGAATCGGATTCTCGTCAAATCGGCGGCGGAGAACGATTCGTGGCTGTTTGCGGCGCGTCTCGCGGCGCCCGACGGAACGCCGCTCACGACCATCCGCGTTATTGCAGATGCCGGCGTCGCTCCGCGTGCCACGCCGGTGGCGAACCCGGCCGCATCCGAAGAGACCGAATTGCTCCAGCCGACCGTCCCGAAGCAGAATCGCGCCTTCTTCCTGCAGGCGCTTCGCGCCGAACGGGAAGGGGATCGAAAGCGGGCAAAACAAGCGATCCTTTCCTTCTACGAGGGAAGTCCCGACAACCCAATCGCCATGTTCCTTGCGGCGAAAACCTTCAGGGAGAACGACGAGGAAGGGCAACTCATAGACCTGCTCAATAGAGGGATAGATATGAATGGTATCCGCACGGCGGGATTCCTCGTGCAGCGGGGCAATTTCTACCGACGCAAGGGGATCCGGGATAACGCCGAGGAGGACTATCGCGCCGCGCTTGCGATCGAGCCGAATGCGGAGGAGGCCTATTGGGGGCTCGCCGAGGTGCTCGGAGAACGTGGTCTTCAGAAGAATCGCTGTGATATCTTGGCCACGATGGCGGCGCGATGGCCCGACGATGCCGATATTATCAGGTCTGAGGCCGATTGTCTGGATGCGCGCGGCTATGAACGGGATTCCGAAGCGCGTTTCCGTGCCGCGCTCGCCGTTGAGCCGGGGCGTATCGTCACGATCCGACGGCTCGCCTCGCAAACGCGAACACGGCAGGATTATACCAGCGCGCTTGCTCTCGTAAACATCATGGCGATCATTTCCCCCGACAATCCCGACTATCCGATGGAGCAGGGAGAACTTCTGCGGCGGATGAAGCGTTACGATGAGGCACGGAGATCATTCGAATGGGCGGCGCGGCTTGCTCCGTACGACCCGAGACCCTATCAAGACCTCGGCGATCTTGCGTGGGAACGCGATATGCGCGAGGAGGCGATTCGGCGCTGGCGCGAAGCGCTCGATCGCAACCCGCGTAACGCGGCGCTCGCCGACAAGGTGGCGTACCTTACCACCGCCGCCGAAAAGGACACGGTGGAGGCGTTTGTTCCGAACGACGAGGAGATAAAACGGCTCATCACCGCTGCGCGCGCCGTCACTCCCGATCCCGCGGCGAAGGCGCTTATGGTCTACGATCATGCCGTCGTGCAGGTCAACGACGACGGATCGGCAAAATGGTTCATCACCGAAGTGAAACTGGTCATCAACGATGCGGGGCGGGATATCCTCATCAATGAAAATTTGCCATACAGCGGTTCGGTCAAAATACGCAAGGCCTACTCGCTCGATCCGAAGGGTGTACGGCAGGAGGCGAGTTCCATCCGTGGCGCGCAGATACGCTTCCGGCAACTCGACAAGGGTTCGGCGACCGTCGTGCAGTATGTCCACTACAACCCGTCGCTCCGGTTTCTCGAGAATCACTTCCTTGCCGAGTGGTATCTGCAAGCGACCTACTATCAGATGCTTCACAGCGAACTGCGTCTCATCTACGATCCGAAACGAGAAATGGTTTTCGACATCCGAGGAGTAGTCGAAGAAAAAACCGAACTGTTCGGCAACCGCACGATGAAGATTTTCATCGCTCGCAATCGTCCTCCGCTCTCTCCAGAGCCGATGATGCCGCCGGTCGGCGATCTTCTTGAGAAGATAACGATAAGTTCGGTGAAAAGTTGGGAGGAGTATGTCAACTGGGAGCGGGCGCTCCTCAAGAAGGCCTTCGTCTCCAACAAGGAGGTCCGCGACCTCGCGGTCCGTCTCACGACGGGAAAGGAGTCGCCGCGCGAGAAACTCGATGCCCTGTTCCGCTTTGTCGCGCAGGAGATACGCTATCAGCAGGATTATGAGACGACCATCGCCGGCGTAAAGCCACACACGCCGACCCAAATCATCGAGCGGCGCTACGGCGACTGCAAGGATAAGGCGGTGCTCATGATACAACTTGCCAAAGAGGTCGGCATCAAATTGGAGTACGCCATCCTTCGAACACGCGACAGCGGTAAACTCCAGATGAAGATACCGAATCAGCAATTCAATCATGCCATTGTCCATGTGCCGGTTCAGCCGGGTATCGAGACCGATTTCTTCCTCGATCCGACCGTTGATCTTCTCGAGATCGGCACCCTTCGTTCCGATGATCAGGGGGTTATGGCGCTTGTGATGGACCCCGACACTGCCGCGTGGCGGTTCCTCGAGATACCTTACCAGCCGCCCTCTTTCAATTTCGAGGAACACGACACGGTTTTCACGGTGAGCGAGAACGGCTCGGTGGTGGTGAAATCACAGATCGTCGTGCGCGGCCCCACCTCTTCTTCGATACGGCGGACGCTTCGGACCCAACGAGACGCCGACAAACTGTTCCAAGGCGTCGTCAACAGCCTTTTCCGCGGCGGCACGCTCGTCAAAGCGGAGCACAGTGACATCGAAGATATCTCGAAACCACTCACCCTTACGATAGAAGCCGATGTCTCGAATCTCCTTTCGGCACAGGAAGGCGGCAAGCGTCTGCTTATCCCGGCCTCTCTCATCAGCGCGAGCACCGT
>CALITV010000252.1 GCA_938048925.1 uncultured bacterium
GAAAGAAAGAAAGAAAGAAGCGGAATGAATGAAATGATGCCCGCGACGCGCCGGGGAACGATCACTGCCAGTCGGTCTTGACCTTGATTTTCGACTCGAGGCCGCGGCGTTTGCGCTGATAATACAGTTTTCCACGCGAGACGACGCCACGGTTGATCAGTTCGATCTTCTCGATGAGCGGCGAATGGAGCGGGAAGATGCGCTCGACGCCGTAGCCGCTCGAGAACTTGCGGACCGTGATGGTCGTACGATTGTTGTTCCGGCCGTTCTTTATCGCGATGACATCGCCGGTGAAGACCTGAACGCGCTCTTTGTCACCCTCGATGATGCGGGTGTGAACCGACACCTTGTCGCCGGGCTTGATATGGTAGTGGTCGAGGCGCATCTGCCGTTGTTCAAGTTCTCTGATGATGGGACTCGTCATGGTCTGCTCCTTCGCTTCACAATCGAAAAACAGGCGTTATTTGTATCTATCTCGGTGAAGTCTGTCAACAAAAATTGATGCTGCACTCCTGACCGAAAGGTGATTGTAACCGGTTCCCGGGTCAATTGGTTCACTATAACCATCAATGATATCATCGAGTTGCTCGCTCAGTCCGTCAGCGGTCCCGAAAAGGATGAGAAGGGGACGATCGGTGACCGCCAACACCTGTTCCCACGGTATCGTTTTGGGTCTTTTGCGCGCCGAAGTGGCCAGAATGAATGGGCGGGCTCCATGGATTCTCTCCATGGAAACGATCGCCGTGTCGAGGGTAGGGACGATCGCCATCTTTTCGAGAGCGGCGGTGCGGTCCGGCTTGAAAGTACGCCCGGCGGCGTCGAACCAGTGGCTTACGAAAGTTTCCGCCAGTGTGCGCATTCCCTCGTCGGGGTGGACAAGATAGAAGGCACCGAGTCCGTAGGTCTTCGTAAGACGCGCAAGATCGTGGATATCGAAGTTGGTGATGGAACTCGTGATGATGCGGTCTCCTTGACAGACGGGATAGTGGATCAGGGCTATCGAAACAGATTCCAGTGTCATCACTTGTCGTCGAAGAAATCCGGAGGCAGGAGCGGCAAAAGATCGGGGCGATTCCTCAGTGTTCGCATGAGGCTGTTGCGCTGCCGCCACTGTTCGATTTTGGCATGGTCTCCGGAAAAGAGCACTTTGGGAACCTTCTTTCCCATGAATTCGCGGGGCATGGTGTAATGATCGTGTTCGAGAAGCGGGAGAGAGAAAGACTCGTTTTCCACCGACTCTTCGTTACCGAGAACACCGGGGATGAGGCGCACGACAGCGTCAACGATCGCCGCCGCCGCCGGCTCGCCGCCGGTAAGGACGAAGTCGCCGAGCGAGAGTTCTTCGATGCCGGTTATGTCGAGAAACCGTTGGTCAACTCCTTCATAGTGGCCGGCGATAAGAATCAGATGAGAACACGATGCGAGGTCACGCGCCATCGCCTGAGAAAACCGTTTTCCGCGCGGCGAAAGGAGAAAGGAGCGATGTCCTTTCGTCCGGGGCACATTTTCGTAGGCGTTGAGGAGCACATCGGCCATCATCACGAGCCCGGCGCCGCCGCCGTAAGGAACATCGTCCACCTGTCGTCGTTTTCCCTTGCCGAAATCACGGATGTTGTGGATGTGAAAGGAGACGAGGCCTTTTTCGACCGCGCGCTTCATCATGCTCACCGCAAACGGCGAGGCAAAATAGTCGGGAAAAAGAGTGAGGATGTCAATACGCACGGCTGTCTTCTCGTAAAAGCACAACGCGCTTTTCTTCGAGCCGCGCCGTCTCCGGAGTGAGGGGGATATCGAGCTGGTCCCCGGAGCGACGAACGGTGATGAGCGGGTAGAGCGGGGTTTCGAAGACGGCGGTGACGGTGCCTATCTCGTCGCCGCTCGTGTTTGTCACCGGCAGACCGATGAGGGCGTCGAGCGTCTTGCCGACGAGTTCATTCTTCGGCAGGGCGAATTCCTCGCCCACGAGATACTCGGCCTCGTAGGGTTTCTCCACCTCGGCGATGCGCACATGGAAGCCTTTGGCCGCTTTTTTGATGGACGAAACGGTGAATTCGGTTTTGAAGAGGCTGTGATAGAGATGAGAGATATGGGAGAAGAAACGGGTGTCGCGTACGACCGGTTTGAAAAGGAGGACGCCGTCCTTTCTTACGATACGAACGAAACGCCCTACGACAAGAAAAGAATCTTCCACGCGCTTTCTCCTCCGTCAACGATGTCCGCGCTTGCGCGGGACGATGCTTCGCTCCGGCGGAAGAAGGCGAGAACTACTCGATGATCTCGAGAACGCTCTTCTTCCGGTCCTTGCTGGTCGAGGCGGACAGGAGAACACGCATCGCCTTGGCGATTCGTCCTTCCTTGCCGATGACCTTTCCCAGATCCTCTTTGGCGACCCGCAGTTCGATGACCGTGGTCCGTTCCCCGTCGATCTCGTCGACCTGTATCTGGTCGGGGTGGTCGACAAGGTGTTCGACGATGTGTCTGATGAGTTCTTTCATGGGGTGTCTCCTCCCTTCCGCGGACAAAAACCGGTTATCTGCCGTCCTTACGACTGCTTTGACGACACTTTCTTCATCAGCGAGGCGACGGTCTCGGAGCACTGCGCCCCCTTGGCGACCCATTGCTGTATCTTTTCGAGGTCGAGTACGATCTTCGGCGGATTGAGCGTCGGGTCGTAGTATCCGAGCCGTTCGAGATAGGCACCGTCGCGTCGGTTCCGTTTGTCGATCGCGACCACGCGGTAAAAAGGTTTCTTCTTGCCGCCCTGTCGGGTAAGTCTGATGCTCACGCTCATGCGTTCAAATCCTCCTGCTCTTTGACGGTTATCGTATGCCTCGGATTCCTTTCATAAGTGCGCCGAGGCCCATGGACTGGACTCGCTTCATCATCTTTTTCATTTCGAGATACTGATTCATGAACTGGTTGATGTCCTGTACCTTGGTGCCGCTTCCTTGCGCGATCCGGCGGCGGCGAGAAGCGTTGAGAATATCGGGATTCGCCCGCTCGGACCGCGTCATCGAATTGATGATAGCCTCTATCTTCTTGAGTTCTTTCTCGAAATCAACCTTGCCCTTCACCTGCTTGAGGGCGCTGCCGATACCCGGTATCATGCCGAGAGTGCTTTCGAGCGAACCGAGCGAGCGCACCATCTTCATCTGGGCAAGGAAGTCGTCGAGGTCAAATCCGCCGGAAAGCATTTTCTTTTGCATCCTCTCCGCCTTTTCGGCATCCACTTTCTCCTGCGCCTTTTCAACGAGCGAGAGGATGTCCCCCATGCCGAAAATGCGGCTCGCGATCCGTTCCGGGTGGAAAAGATCGAATTGGTCGTTTTTCTCTCCGGTGCCGACAAACTTCACCGGTGCGCCGGTGACCGCGTTGATGGAGAGTGCCGCTCCGCCACGGGCGTCGCCGTCCATCTTGGTGAGGATGATTCCGGTGAGGCCGAGACGCGCATGGAACTCTTTTGAAACATCCACCGCCGCCTGACCGGTCATCGCGTCGGCGACGAAAAGCACCTCACGCGGTTGCAACACATCGCGTACAGCCGCTATCTCGCGCATCATCGGTTCGTCTATCTGGGTGCGTCCGGCGCTGTCTACGATGAGCACATCGGCGACCTCGTTCCGGGCCCGTTCCAAAGCGCGCCGAGCAATGGCGACCGGATCCTCGCCGATCGCCGCGTCACACACCGGGACACCGATCGTTTCGCCTAGTTTCTTCAATTGCTCGATGGCGGCAGGGCGATGGACATCGGTGGAAACGAGCATGACCCGCTTGCGCATCTTCTCTTTCAGATAGCGGGCAAGTTTTGCGGCGGTCGTCGTTTTTCCCGACCCTTGGAGCCCGGCAAGGAGAATGACGACCGGCGGGCGCGCTGCGAGGTCGAGTTCATGGCGACCTGCGCCGAGCGTTTTTACCAACTCGTCGTAGCATATCTTAACGAACTGTTGCCCCGGCGTGACCGACCGGAGGACCTCGGTGCCGAGCGCACGCGCGGCGATTCGTTCCACGAGGTCTTTGGCCACGCGGTAGTTGACATCGGCTTCAAGGAGAGAGAGGCGGATCTCGCGGGTCGCCTCTTCAATGTTGGCTGGTGTCAGTTTCCCGAAGCCGCGCAGAACGCGAAATGTCTTTTCGAGTCGTTCGGCGATCTGGTCGAACATATCTCTCCTCAAAAAAGCGAAGATATTGTATGGGGGAAAGGCTGTCCGTCAAGAAAAACTACGGAGATGGCGGTGAAACGACATCTGGCTGGGGTTGCGGAACGGGAGGTTCCGGTGTCTGGGATTGGCTCTTTTGCGTCGGAATGATGACGGTGTCCTCCGCTTGCTGGCGGGGAAACTCGGGGAGCGGCTGCTGCATGAGCATACGCATCTCTTCTTCCGAAACCGGCGGTTCGGCGATGAGGGCGGCTCGTTTGCAGGTGAGAAGATCTTCCTTGTTCCGGTCGCATCTGACGATGGTGTCGAGCCACGATCCGTAATTGGGGTTAGGAAGCACGAACCAGCGGGAACCCCAGAAAGAGGCATGACGAAGAAGAAGTTGCTTTCGTCCTTCCTCGTCAAGGCGGCTGACCGAGGCGAAGTCCCCGAGATCGTCGCCGATGATGAGCAGGATACGATGTGTCCTCGCAATGAAAGCACGGCGACTTTGTTTGTCGGCGGTCCAATCGGGTCGTTCGC
>CALITV010000253.1 GCA_938048925.1 uncultured bacterium
CTTTTTCAATTTCCTTGTCCTCTTTTTTCGATGGGTAAGGCATACAAGATTTCCGCGGCCGCCGCGGTTGGTGTTCCCTCCGTATTCCGCATAACCACCGTTTCGAGAAGGGTCTCGATCGTTTTCACGGTTCCTCGTATGCACCGGTAAAGACAGAGTGCGGGGGTGAGGCTCGGTCGTTCCTGAACGAAGGTGAGATGCGAGATCGCCAGTCTTGCAGCGGACACAGCGGAACACGCATAAGCGATACGGGATGCGGGATGAACGAAATAGAGTGCCCCGCGTTTCTTCAGAGCGGCGGCTCCGCAGGAAAGGAAATCGTGAAGGTCGCCGAAAAGTTCGTGCCGTGCCGCGGCCCGTTCTCCGAGAGGTCCCGGGCGACCGGCGGAGTGAGGGTGGTAGGGAGGATTGAAGAAGACCAGATCGTACTGTTCACGGGGAAGATCGAGGTATCGAAGATCGCCGTGTATCGGCACAAGACTCTTGGAAAAACCGTTCGCGGCAATGTTCCGCTCCAGCAGATTGAAGAGGCCCTCATGCCGTTCGACGCAGTCTATCCGTTCCACCGTTTTCCGGAAAGCGAGCAAAAGAGAAACAACGCCGTTGCCGGCGCCGAGTTCGAGGGCTAACTTTCTTGATTTTATCTCTTTTTTTGCAACAAACCATGCGAGGAGTAAGGCATCCACCGAGAAGCGGTATCCGTGTCGCCGTTGGAAAAGGCGGAGGTCATTGCTGAAAATAGAGTCGAGGGAAAGAGTCTCTTCATTCATAAATCTTTCGAAGAAGATCCTCCCGGGAGATGGCACCTTCCCGGATGATTTCAACATTGCGCCGATCGACGCGGACGATGGTAGAGGGGATATTGCTTGCCTTGGAAGAAATTTCTTCGTTATCCTCGTCGAATAGGAGAACACCGTCGATTTTTCCCTCGAAGTAGGAGAATACCTCTTGGTAGGTGGTGGCTGGCGGTTTCCCCGTCGGATTGGCGCTCGTGGTGATGATAGGATGCCCCACCATCTCGAGGAGGCTGTTGATCCCGGCATGAGAGGAACATCGAATGCCGACGGCGCCGGTTCCGCCAGTGATGGACACTGGTACCTCGGGCCGGGCCTCGTGGATGATGGTTAACGGGCCGGGCCAGTAAAATTTGGCGAGCCGCTGGGCGATGGGGCAGAAGGAGGAAACCAGTTCATTGAGCATGTTCGGGCGGTTCTTGGATATTAGCACGGAAAGGGGTTTATTGGCGGCAAGCCCTTTTATGCGCTTGACGCGAGCCACCGATTCGGGTTCATGAATAATGGAACCGAGGCCGTATACCGTCTCGGTCGGATAAGCGATGACGGCACCGTTACGAAGATGCCACGCCGCTTCTTCGAGAGAGAAGATTTCCATATCATTCCTCCGACAGGCGCTTCTGGAGGTCGCTATCTTTCTTTTCCACCTCGGCCGCCATCTCCTGACGGAGCCGCTCGAGTCGGTCCCGAAGGCCGGTGTCCCGTACGGCGAGTATCTCTGCGGCGAAGAGCGCCGCGTTCTTTGCCCCGTCAATCGCCATGCCGGCTACCGGAATTCCGGCGGGCATCTGAACGGTCGAAAGGAGCGCGTCGAGGCCGCCGATCCCGGTCGCGTTAATCGGCACTGCAATCACCGGCTTGATGGTGTGGGCAGCGACGACACCGCCGAGGTGTGCCGCCGCTCCGGCACCGACGACAATACAATCGCCGGTAAAGTTCTTGACGAGCGCTATGGTCCGTGCCGGGGAGCGATGCGCCGAGGAGATATGCACCTCGCAGGAAACACCCAAAGAAGAGAGCGTCTCGATTGCTTTTTTCATAATGTTCCAATCGTTGTCGCTTCCCATGAGGACGAGGACCTGTGCCATGGTAGACCTCCGGTACCGAGAAGTTATTTTGTTTGAGACGGTGCCGGCGCCGCCGCCGGAGCGACGGGAGCCGTCTTGTTGTTGAACCGATTCGAGAGATCGGCGATTTTGCTGTCAAGCGCGTCTATACAGGTTCGGATTTTTTGGAGATTCTCGTAGTTTTTGTTTATGGTGTATCCTCGCACCTTCTGGGAGCAGGACAATGTTTCATCGAGAAGAGAGATGATTTCCTTGGTGAACGGGCCTTTCGCCCCTTGCGTTGAGAGGAAAACCTTTCCGTTGGCAAGGGTTCCTTCGACATTCTCGAGCAACGACAACAAGGCGTCATTCTCGGCAGCGGCGGAGATTGCGAGGCTGGCGGTCAACGCGATAAGACGATACGCAAGCGTCATTTCTCCGAAGGCGAGCGCATCCATATGACGATACATCGGCGAGAGATCATCGTCGGCAAAAACGGGAACCGTCGCACCGAATAGAAAAAGGGCACAGAAAAAACCGGCACAGATTCTCATGGTATTTTCCTCCGCACATCTTTGAGAAAGACCGTATCAAAAAAGGGAAAATCTGTCAACCCGAGAACGCCGTTTGCGGCGAAAGTATGGCAAGGGTTATTTGGCGTCCCCGAAGAAACACGCGATAGTCCGTTCCAGCACCGTTTGACGAAACCCCTGCAGCAGGAAGATAGAGAACGATAGTGCCGTTCTTCTTGCAGAGCGACGCAAGCGTCCGCCGCCACTGCGGACTCGGAGCAACCGCACGGGAAACGACGACATCGTAGTGTTCGGTGATCGTCTCCGCGTCTGCGGAAATGACAGCGACATTGGAAAGACCGAGCATTGCCGACGCGTACGAGAGAAACGCCGCTTTCTTTTTTGTCCTTTCAATGAGCGTCCATGAAAGGTCGGGTCGTGCGATGGCGAGCGGGAGACCCGGAAACCCGGCACCGGATCCCACATCGGCACACCGAAGGTTCCCGGCGAACAGATCAGGGACGGTGAAAAGCGCAAGCGATTCCGCAAAGTGGCGTGTCGCCGCCGCCGCCGCGCGTGTGATCCGGGTAAGATTGTGTGTCCGGTTCCAAGCAAGCAAGGTCTCATAGAGGTCGGCATATCGTGAAAGAAGGTCGCTGTCGAATACGATGCCGAGAACGGCAAGGTCCTCGCGGAGCGTCGTAAGGAATGTTTCACGTGAAACATCAATGCATGGCACGGGTGCTGGCTCCGCTGTTTTTCAGAAACAGAAAAAGGACGGCGATCGCCGCTGGCGTGACACCGGGAATTCGTGCGGCGTCGCGGAGCGTGACGGGGCGATGACGCGAGAGTTTTTCTTCCACCTCGCGGGAGATGCCGGGGAGCCCCGTAAAGGAGAAATGAGACGGTATCCTCACCATCGCGAGCGTCTTTTCGTCCGGAATCTGGCCCGCTTCTTTTTCGAGATACGGGGCGTACTTGAGGCGGATATAGGCCTGTTCCCAGAGGAGCGGTTCCTCCTCCGGTACCGGTGTAATGCCGCGGAGTGTCGCCGGGGTCATCCGTGGCCGTCGCAAAAGGGAGGCCAGCGTAGTCGGCTTGATGATCGGCGCCTCACCGGCTGCGGCAAGCCGATCGTTGATCTCGGCTGAAGGAAGGACCTGTGCTTCTTCGAGATGTTCGCAGAGTTCTCGGACCCGATCGAGCCGGCGCCGTTCACGGTCGTAGCGTGAGGTCGGGATGAGACGGGCGCGCCGTGCCTTTTCGAGAAGCCGTTCCGCCGTGTTGTCGTCGCGGAGAAAGAGGCGTCGCTCGGCACGGCTCGAAAACATACGGTACGGTTCATCCACGCCGCGGGTTACGATGTCGTCTATGAGTACGCCGCCGTATGCCTCCGTGCGATCCAAGACAAACGGTTCTGTCTGTTCGCCTCGTGCTTGTTGAGCCGCGTTCACCCCTGCGACGAGGCCTTGAATGGCTGCCTCCTCGTACCCCGAGGTACCATTGATCTGCCCGGCGAGAAAGAGGCCGGGGACCAGTTTGCTCTCGAGAGTGTGGTGGAGATCGCGTGGATCGAACGCATCATATTCGATAGCGTAGGCGGGGCGAGTTATGACGGCATGCTCGAGTCCGGGGATGGTCCGCAAAAAGGTTTCTTGGACCTCGAGGGGAAGACTGGTCGAGATGCCGTTGGGATAGTACTCGAGACGATCCCATCCTTCTGGTTCGAGAAATATCTGATGCCGCTCGCGATGGGGAAATTTTATCACCTTGTCCTCTATCGAGGGGCAGTAACGGGGGCCGATTCCTTCGATGCTCTTGTGAACGCCGTAGAGCGGCGAACGATGGAGGTTTTCACGGATGACGGCGTGGGTCTCTTCGGTGGTGTAGGTGATGTGACAGGAGATCTGTCGAAGAAGCCGGCTCGAGGTGATGGTCGAGAAGGGGAGATAATCGTCGTCCCCCGGCTGTTCCTCGAGGATTGTGAAATTGATGCTGTCGCCGCGGAGACGAACCGGTGTGCCGGTCTTGAGTCTGAGGGGCTGGTGTCCAAGTTCCTTGATCGCGGAAGAAAGTTCGGTGGCGGAGGGTTCTCCGAGACGGCCGGCGGCGTTCGAGTGTTCGCCAACAACGACGCGGCCCCGCAGAAAGGTGCCAGCCGTCACCACGATGGCGCGCGCCGCGAAGGTCTCTCCGGTGCGGAGAGTGACACCGCAGACGCCGGTGTTGTCGGTGAGAATGCCGACCGCCTCTTCCTGCCGGAGCGAAAGATGGGGGTGGGAAAAAATCGCCTGCGCAAGGAAGTAATGGTAGAGGCGACGATCGTTTTGAGAACGGGTAGCGCGCACCGCCTCTCCCTTGCTCCGGTTGAGAACACGATACTGAATTGCCGAAAAATCGGCGGCCCTTCCCATGAGACCGCCGAAAATGTCTATCTCTCGGACGATTTGTCCTTTTGCCTGTCCGCCAATGGCGGGATTGCAGGACAGCTCTCCGATGGAGCCTATTCGGAAAGTGAGAAGAAGCGTCTCGGCTCCGAGGCGTGATGCCGCCGCTGCCGCCTCGACACCGGCATGTCCAGCGCCGATGACTATAACATCAAATGTTTTCAACACCATACGGACAAACGCACAAAAATCGCCTCAGGCGCGTGAAAAAAGACCGGCTAAGGCCCTGTCCTAGGGATAATAGAAAAAAAAGGCTAAAAGTAAAATGAAGCGGTAAACTGCGATCACTTTCCCAGACAAAAAGAAGAAAAGATGCGGTCGTACACCGAGATATCGTCAGCCCTCCCGGCGAGTTCGCGGAGGAGGCGGCGGCAACGGGAGATAGTGACGGCGAGGAGCGCGGCATCACTGGCATCGAGAACGGCGCGGCAGGCGGCGCACGCGGCAAGAAGTTCTTCGGCGGTGCGGTGACGCGCCTCGTGAAAGATGAGGGGAATCGCTGGATCGGGGGCCTCCGCCGTGAAGCGTGCGGTAATCATGTCCATAAGGTCGCCGATACCTGCGCCGGTATGGGTCGAGACGAAGAGCGCGGGAGAAAGCTCTCCCGCCGCAGGATGACGGCCACGGTCGCTTTTGTTGGCAACGATAAGCGGGTCTCGATGCGCCACGAGCGCAAGGGCGGAACGGTCTTCGTCGTTCGGCGCGGCCGATCCGTCGAAAAGAAAGATGATGTGCGTAGAAACCTCGGTCAGAGCGAGGGTTCGAGAGACTCCTGCCGTTTCGACACCGTTCGTTGTCTCTCGGAGCCCCGCGCTATCGCAAAGTTCGACCGTAAGACCGATAGAGGGGAGCATGAGCGATGCGGAGAGGTAGTCGCGGGTGGTTCCCGGTTCGGGAGAAACCAACGCGCGATCGGTGCCGAGAAGCCGATTGAAGAGCGACGACTTTCCCACATTCGGACGGCCGACGATGAGAAGACGGGCTCCCGAGAGGCGGTCGAATCGTCGAGAGTTGTCGAGGAGTCGTTGTATCTGCGTTTCAGTGTCGGTAAGAAGCGCGGAGACCTTTTCGAGAGGAAGGTATTCGGTAATATGGTCGGGGAAATCAACTATAGCGACGGCGAGCGTTTCGGCCTCGTCCCAACGGCTGAGGAGGGGCGCTATCGTGCGCTCGAAGTGATCGAACAAAAGAGCGCGTCGCGCAAAATCGCTCTGAAAACGGCTCTGGGCATTGATGAGGGTGGAGAGCGCAGCGGCTTGTGAGAGAGATATTTTGCCGTTCACAACGGCGCGAAACGAAAACTCACCGGGGAGAGCGGGTTGAGCGCCGAGAGAAAAAAGATGGTCGAGAAACGCCGAAAGCGTGGGGCCGGCTCCGTGTACATGGAATTCCGCGAGATCTTCGCCGGTGTAACTCGCGGGTGCGGTGAAAAAAAGGACGAGCGCCTGTTCGGGAGGAATCCCATCACCGAGATCGAGGTGCCGCAGGACAGCGCGGCGCGGCGGCGGCAGAGGAGTGCCGCTCAACCTTTCAAGAAGATGACGGACTGCGGGGCCGCTCACCCGGATAATGCCGATGACCGAACCGGGAGCGGTGGCGGTTGCTGCGATAGTGGTGCCGAGTCGCTCGACGAGACGCACGGGATCCTCTCGTATAAAATGGAGCCATTGTAGCAGAGTGGCCGGCCGACGCAACGATAACTTGACGGGGCGATAATGAAGGAGAACAATGAGACATCGTGTAGGAGAAGAGGATGCTGTTCGACGCCCACCTTCACCTCGGAGAACTTTTACCTGACGAGAGGCTTCTCCCGGGGGCGGCCGTTTCATCAGTTCATTCTCCCGACGATCCGTTGGTGAAAATAAAGGAACCGGGAGTGCTCCTTTCCTATGGGATCCATCCGTTGTGGCTCGACGGGGAGGGCAGATCCCTCGAGATCTTGGAATCTTTCGCGGCTGACGGGACGATTGCAGCTGTGGGAGAGTGCGGGTTCGATTTCTACGCAGGAAGGGACGAGGCACAAGTAAAACGGCAACGGGAGATCTTTCTTGTTCAGTGTGCCGTCGCCGAGCGGCACCGCCTGCCGTTGATCGTTCATGGACGTCGCGGGATGGCGGAACTCTTCGCTGAGACAAGGCAACTGAAAAGGCTTCCTGCCGTGATATTCCACTGTTACTCGGGGACTGCCGAGGAAGGTCTTGCTTTCCTCACGCGGGGGATAAATGCCTATTTCAGTTTCGGTACCCCGCTCGTCAAAGGATATCGCGGTGCGATAGCGGCTTTTCGTGCTCTTCCGCAAGACCGGCTTCTACTGGAGACCGATGCCCCGTTCCAGCCGGTGCACGGTCGGAAAAGGACTTTTCCCGCCGATCTTGTCGCGATCTATGAAAAAGGGGCGGAAATGCTCGGTGTATCCAGAGAAAAACTGGAAGAGCGGCTGTGGCTTACGGCGAGGACGATATTTCCCGCTTTGGGAAAGATCATTTGACTACGGCGCTTTCGCCGGTTTTCTTTTTTCTCGGGCCTCCGAGAGGGAGAAGGAAAGAGAGAAGTGAACGACAAAGAAAGAGGAGACGATGCCGACAAGAAACGGAGTGATAATCGGCACGAGCAGAGAAAGAGCAGGAAGCAAAGCAAGGCGCGCCAGATCTCGGGGATGATCGAGCGACCAAGAGAGCGTCCGGCGGATATCCCAACCGTACCGTGCGGGAGAAAAACGAAACAGAAGAAAGAAGAAAAAGGTTCCGGACAGGACGAACGCGAGAAGTGGGCCGAAGAGAGGAATAAAGGTGATAACGAGGGAAAAGACACCGACACCGAACGCAAGGAGCGCCGGCACGAGCGCCGTCTTGACCTCGGTGAAGAAGTCCTCGAAATCGGGCAGTTCTTCGAGAGACGCCGGTCTTCCCCGGAACAGTTCTTCCGCAGCGCCGGAAATCATCTGATAGAACGGAGAAACAATAGGATAGGCGCACACGAACGCCAGAAAGAACGAGCCGTCTTTGAGAAGGAGAGAGAAGAGGCTTTTCATCAAGGACCAGAAGAGCGCCCACAAGGCGCTGTCATTCGCGGTCGGCTCTTGGATGACGAAGTGAACACTCGCCTCCACCGTTTTGGTGAAAAAGGGGAGCAGGAGGAACGAGACGAGAAAGACGAGGAGAAAAACGAAAAGCGACCACACGAGCAAAGGGCGATTTTTCCCCATCAGGAGGAAGGTCTCTCGAAAAGGGACGAAGGAGCGGTCATGTTCGAGAAAGGAGGTCAAAGTGTCGCGTTCCATGGTCGTTTCCTTCGGTAATGGTTATTTCGTAACGGGGAAAAAAGAAATCCCACGCAGGCCGAAAACGGGAGGCCCATTCGATGAACACGATGGCGGTGCGTTCGAGGAGCATTTCCCGGAAGTCGGCGATCGCCAGTTCTTCGATGTCGGTAATACGATAAAAATCCCAGTGATAAAGAGGAAATACACCCAAATAGCGGCGAAGGAGAACATAGGTGGGACTTTGTACTTCCGTGCGGGGAACGCCGTAGAAGGTGGCGATCGCGGCGACCAGAGTCGTCTTTCCGGATCCGAGTTCTCCGTCGAGAGTGACGAGACTGCCGGGAGTGAGTCGAAGGGCCAAATCTTTCCCGAACTGCTCGGTGTCACTCTCGTTTTTCGACAAAAAGCGGGTCTTCTGTGCGATCATCGTTGCCTCTGTTCTTCGAAATGACGAGTACTCTTTCCGGCAAGATAGAGGAGCGTCGAAATGCGGTGAAAGGTCGGTGAGAGTTCGGTTTCGAGCAGAAGACCTGCCCGGCGGTGAAGGAGCGCGCCGTTTATCGCTGCTTGGAAGAGATCGCTCTTCCGGCCGGCGTAAGCGGCGATGATGCCGGCGAGTGCGTCACCCGTACCGCCGAACGAGAGGCCGCGGGCCCCATGAGGAAGGATAACTGTCCGATTTCTATTGCGTATCCACGAAGATGCGTTTTTCGCATAGAGCACATGTCGCGTGGAGAGCGGGAACCGAGTCACCTGTTCGTACCACGAGCCTGTGATGCCAAGTCGGGCCGCGGTCCGGGAAAGTTCTCCCGGGTGGGGAGTGAACACTGCTTCCCGGCGTGAAAATTTCTTCAGGAGAGAACGGTCGAGGTAGTCGAATATGCCGGCATCGAGAATGAGACGCGCCGGAGCGGAGATAAGAAACCTCGTAAGATCGTCCGACAAATGGCGAAGGCCGGGGCCGCAAATGATCACATCCCACTGTTCGGGGCGCATCATCGCCTCGTTCGGCGTGATGAGCATGACGGCGGGATAGCGGCCCGCAAGGCGCAAGAGCGCTCGATCGGGTACGGCGACGGTGGCAAGACCTCCTCCCACGGAGAGAAAGGCCTCCGCAGCAATGAAAGAAGCGCCGATCTTCGATGGATCGCCGCCGATGACGAGGAGGCGCCCGTTCGTCCGCTTGTGGGCGCTCGGCGGCATCTCAGGCGGAACGAAATCGCGCTCTTCGAGGACCGCACAGGAGGTCTGCCGCGCCGGTACGCCGATGGAACCGAGACGCACTTCGCCGGCGTGGTCGGGACCGGCGGCGAGGAAGAGTCCTGCCTTTACCAAACCGAAACTCACGGTAATGTCGGCCTTCACTGCCTCGGGAAGCGTTTCCCCGGTGTCGCCCGAAAGACCGGTCGGCACATCGGCCGCGACGACTTTCTTGCGGGGATAAGTGTTTATGAAACGAACAGCGGCGAGAAGGGGGGCCGAGAGGTTGGAGGAGAGCCCGGTGCCGAGTAGGGCGTCCACAAAGAGTATCTTGCCGGACAGAGACCGGTATGATCGGAGGACCTTCACGGAAGAAGGAAGGAGGCGAAAGTTCGTTGCGGCGTCACCTGAAAGATCGTTGGAAGAAAACAAGGGAACGAGTCCGAGCGGTGTGCGGCATCCCCGTTCGGTGAGGATGCGCAGGAGCGCCATTCCGTCGCCGCCGTTGCCCCCCTTACCGGCAAAAACGATCACCGCATCGAACTGATCACGGGCAAGCAGTTCGTTCACGGCCTCATAGAGCGAAAAGGCCGCGTTTTCCATGAGAAGGAGAGAGGGGACTCCTCGTGAAACCGCCTCCGCGTCCATTCTTCGTGCGTCGCTCGTCAATCCTGCCGGCAGCATTACTCGCCTCAAAATGCTGTTGCCTCTCCATTCTATACGCCTCGAGGAGAAAAGAAAAGAGCAAGATGCGTTTTCGTTGACAGAAAGACGCCCGTTTATACAATGCGTCATTATCGTTCTTCGCAAGGGAGAATCCATGGACGCCGAACGCCGAGATATTCCGACGATGCTTACCTTTGACGATGTCCTGCTCGTGCCGACCTACTCGGAGGTGTTGCCGGGAGAAACGGTGCTTTCCTCGCGGCTCACCGAAAAGGTGACGCTCAATGTTCCCTTCATGAGCGCGGCGATGGATACGGTCACCGAACACCGTATGGCGATCGCCATGGCGCGTGAGGGGGGCATCGGTGTTATCCACAAAAACATGCCGATCGAGGATCAGGCACGCGAGGTGAAGGCAGTGAAACGCTCCGAAAGCGGCGTCATCACCCAGCCGATTACGATAGCCCCCGATAAGACGCTTCTCGACGCGCTCGAACTCATGAAGGCAAACGGTATCTCTGGCATTCCGGTCACCCAGAGGAACAAACTCGTGGGTATCATCACCAACCGCGATCTCCGCTTCGAGACCGATCTTTCCAAACAGGTGAAGGAGGTGATGACCACAAAACTCGTCACGGTGCAGGACAAATGTTCGGTCGAAGAAGCGAAACGACTCATGCATCAGCACCGCATCGAGAAACTGCTCGTGGTGGATAAAAAAGGTGAACTTATCGGTCTTATCACTACGCGCGATCTCGAGAACCAAGAAAAGTTTCCCAATGCGGCGAAGGATGAGTTCGGCCGGCTCCTCGTCGGCGCGGCGGTCGGCGCGACCGATGTCGCGCTCGAACGAGCCGAAGCGCTTGTCGAGGCGGGGGTGGATCTGCTCGTGCTCGACTCGGCGCACGGCCACTCGAAGAATGTCCTCGACCGGGTGCGCGCCATCAAGAAACGATGGCCGTCGCTTGCGCTCGTGGCGGGCAATGTGGTCACCGCCGAAGGGGCCGAGGCGCTCCTCGATGCAGGCGCCGATGTCGTCAAGGTAGGTATCGGCCCCGGTTCCATCTGCACTACCCGGGTCATCGCTGGTGTCGGTTTTCCTCAACTATCGGCGATTCTCGCGGTCGCCGACATTGTTCACAAACGGGGTAAAACACTCATTGCCGACGGCGGCATCAAATTTTCCGGCGACATCGTCAAGGCCCTCGCCGCCGGGGCCGACGCCGTCATGATGGGAGGTATGTTCGCGGGGACCGAGGAGTCGCCGGGCGAGACGGTGCTCTATCAAGGGCGCACCTATAAACTCTACCGCGGCATGGGCTCGCTGGGCGCGATGAAGCAAGGCTCGGGCGACCGTTACTTTCAAGAGGGGATTCGTGAAGAGCAGAAGTTCGTGCCCGAAGGTATCGAAGGGCGGATTGCCTACAAAGGCCCCGTGGCCGAGACCATCTATCAACTGGCAGGTGGTCTCCGTGCCGGATTCGGGTATCTCGGCGCGAAGGACATTGCCATGCTCCGGAAGAACGCCCGTTTCATCCGTATCACCGACGCCGGTTTCAAAGAGTCGCATGTCCACGATGTGATCATCACGAAAGAGGCGCCCAACTACCGCGTCGAGCGATGAGCGCGCCGCAGGTTCTCCTCATAGACAACTATGATTCCTTCACCTATAACCTGCGTCATCTCGCTGCTTCTCTCGGCGCCGTGGTGACGGTGGTGCGCAACGACGCTGCCTCGATTGAGGACCTTGTGCAGGAACCGTGGACACATCTCATCATAGGACCGGGCCCCAAGGGACCTGCCGACAGTGGTATATCGCTCGAGGCGATAGACTCCTTCAAAGAGAAAGTACCGATTCTCGGCGTCTGTCTCGGCTTGCAGGCAATGGTGTATCTCTATGGAGGGAAGGTTGCTCCGCACGAACCGGTGCACGGAAAAAAGGAGACGATCTACCACCGCAATGTCGGCATCCATGCCGGTGTTCCTTCCCCCTTCAAGGCGGCGCGATATCATTCGCTGGCGGTCAAGTCGTTCGATCCCACCGTTTTCGAGGTCACCGCGGAGAACCGGGAGGGCCTCGTCATGGGTCTTCGTCATCGCACATATCCGCTCATGGAAGGGGTGCAGTATCACCCCGAGTCGTTTCTCTCGCAGTACGGCGACCGACTGATGGACAATTTTCTGCGGATGCGGTATGAGTTCTGAACAACCGTTCTTTTCGATTCGCGCCATAATGGTCGAGCCGCTCGCCCTTTCGAATTCGCTGTACCTTCTTTCGAGGCTTACGGCGGCGCACGAAGGTCGTTTCTTTCTCGCCTCGCTCAACCAGCGTGATTTCTTCGGGCGTTTCTCGATATTCGCCGCCGATCCGCTCGTCGGGTGCATCTATCGGGATGGCGTGCTTCTCGTCACTGACCACCGCGGACATGTCGTAGAGCGTTGTCGTTGCTCCTTCGAAGAGGTGCTCCGACGACTCTGTGTGCCGATACCGGGGAGCGAACAACGAAATACCCCCTTTTCCGGCGTCGCCGTCGGCTTCGTCGCCTATGATGCCTGCCGGTATCTCGAGCGGGTCGGCCTTGCGCCGCAGAAACTCGTTGATCTCCCGGACCTTGCTTTCTTTTTCGGCGACACCTTCATCGTATGCGATCACTTCGAGCAAGAGGCGTATTTGGTTCTCCTTGATACCGATCGCTCGATTCGTTCGGTGGAGGAGCGGAGATTGATGCTTCTTGCCGAGATGGAGGCGCTTCCGCCGGTCGAGATGTTCCTCTTGCCTTTGGAAAACGCCGTTACTGCCCATGCGTTGGTGGCCAAAGAGGACTATCTGCGGGCGATCCGCCGTATCGTCGCTTACATCAGAGCCGGCGATGTCTATCAGGTCAATTATGCCTATCCGATACGGATTCGCACCTCCGCAACGACCGCCGATCTCTTCATGCAGTATGTGCTCAAAAATCCGGTTGATTTCGCGGCGTACGGTTCTTACGGCGGCACCGAACTGCTTTCTCTTTCCCCCGAATGCTTCTTTACCCTCTATGGCTCTACGGTGAAAAGTTATCCCATAAAGGGGACCATCGGACGGGCGAACGATCCGGAGCGCGATCTGGCGCTCCGCAAGCAACTTCTCTCGAGTGAAAAGGACCTTGCCGAACTCTCGATGATCGTGGATGTGGTGCGCAACGACATCGGGAAAGTTGCTCAGGTTGGGAGCGTCAAAGTCAAACAGCACGCCTCGCTCGATACCTTTCAGACACTCTATCACCTTTTCTCGGTCATACAGGGGACGGTGGATCCATCGCAGCGTGCCGAACTGATGACCGCGCTGTTCCCGGGCGCATCCATCACCGGCGCACCGAAGGTCCGTGCGATGGAGATCATCGCCGAGATCGAGACCTACCGGCGCGGCGTTTATACCGGATCCATCGGATGGATCGGTTATCACCGCGATATGGCGTTCAACATCGCGATACGCACTATCCAGAAGCAGGAGGACGAACTCTATTATTTTACCGGCGGCGGTATCGTCGCCGATTCCGATCCGGAGAGCGAATACGATGAGACGCTGGTGAAAACAAGGTCGTTCTTCAATATCTTCCCCGAGGTCAAACTTGTTTCCTGAAGGGGTGCAGGGATTTTTCTCTACCGGCATCTCTGTCGGTCGTCGTCTCGTCTGGCGGGAAGAACATCTTGCCCGGCTCGCCGCCCATGCGGTCCATTTCGGTGTTTCTTTCGATTACGAATCTCTCGAGACCGAACTCAGAGCGAGGCTTCGAAACGATGATATCCCTCTTCGCTGTCGTATCGCCTACTACGCCGATCCCGGGCGCTGGGAGGTGACGCTCAAACCTATGCCGAAGATGAAAAAACCGGTGAAATGTCGAATAATGAGGGTGAAACAACCTCTGGGAAGGTGGAAAACCTTTCCTCGTCCCGATTTCGGTCTGGCGATAGATGAAGAAGCGTTGTTGGTGGACGCCGGTTCGGGTCGAGTGTATGAGGGTAGTTATACCAATATTTTTCTCGTTAGTGCTGGAACCGTTTTTACCCCACCGGCTGACGGCACAATTCTTGAAGGTATTTGTCGAAACAAGTTCTTGACTATGCTGCGATATTCCGGTTACGCGGTTTGTGAGACACCGTTTGATGCGGCCCTCTTGCGGCAGGGTAAGATTCTTCTTACGAATGCTGTGAGAGGTGTCATGGAGGGGTTCCTCGTGCCGTAGTCGGCTATTTGGCGGCGGGCGCCGCGGGAATCGTCTTGTCGGTGTAGCCTTTC
>CALITV010000254.1 GCA_938048925.1 uncultured bacterium
CACGGGTTGCCATAGAGAAAGATGTCGGCGGTGGTGTCGTATATCTTTTTTGCCCGTTTGAGATAGCGTTTCACCGCATCGGCCGGATCGCCCAGTTTCGCTTCAACCTCGGCGGCGAAACGATCAGGGTCTTGCCACGCATCGAGTACCGTCCCGTCATCCCAGAAGTAGCGGGTAATGAGGTCCATCGGTTCGTGACTGAGCGCCGTGTTCAGGTCGCCGCCCGCCAGCGCGAAGCATTTCTCGAAGACCGCCGGCATGGTGAAGAGCGATGGCCCGGTGTCGAACCGCCAGCCGCCCATGCGCAGATCGCCTGCCTTGCCGCCCGGCCCCGATTGCTGTTCGAAGACCTCGACCGCGTAGCCGCGGTGGGCGAGTATCGCCGCCGCCGCGAGACCGCCGAAACCGGCGCCGATAACCGCAACTCTCCGCTGTGTTGCCACTTTTTTCCTCGCTTTCCGTTGGCAGATGCCGAACTCTAGCGCAAGAGGCGACCGATTGCAACCAACAGGCCGCTCAAGTTGACTTTCCCGTCCACTAGGCTATAGTTCCGCAGATTTTTTATGTTCATGGATACTTACCGGAAGAAAGAGGAGTCGAAGCGATGGGCGGCAATCTTACACAACAGACGGCGACATTCGAGAACAAAATACAGCACATCAGCGAGTATCTGAAAGAACAGGTTCTCACCCCGGCGGAGCAGGAGCGTGATCGTCTGATCGCCGAGGCGAATGCCGAAAAGGAGCGTATCATTGCGCAGGCCGAAAAGAAGGCCGAGGAGATTGTGCGCGCCGCCGAGGAGAAGGCGCGGTTGACGCTTTCCACGGCGGAGTCTTCCCTGCGGCTCGCGGCGCGGCAGGCAATAGACACGCTCAAGTTGACCCTCGAAAAAGAGGTGCTTTCCCGCACGGTCGGCGCCGCAGTGGCCGAGGCGACGAAGAATCCGGAGATTATGAGGACGGTTCTTGTCGAAGTGGTTCGTTTTACGGTCGGCAGCGCCTCTGGTCAGGTCGAGATAGTCTTGTCCGATGATCTGAAAAAGCAACTCGGTGATGCCGTCAAGAGCGAGATCGCCGCGGCGGCGAAGCAGGGCATCGTTCTTTCGGATGACCGCGTTCCTTCCGGCTTTTCGGTGCGGTTCGTGGACAAGGGCTTTTCTTATGAATTCACCCATGATGCTCTCACGGAACTCTTGGCCGATTACCTCCGCTCGGATCTGCGCGCCTATCTCTTCGCGAAGTAAGGTGACGCCTCATGGCCATGAAGTTCAACCACTACCTCGTTGCAGCGCTTCCTAAATTGACATGGGACAGCGAACTGCCGGGGACGCTCGCGCAGTTTCTCGAGGACAACTGGCCGCAACTCGAATCGCTCATGGACCCCCTCAAGGATATTCTCCTGCAGAACGACCTCTATAACATCGAACTTGTCTTGCGGACTCAAGTGCCGCGCGCCGGAGGACGGTTGCCTGAGGATCCGCGTCCCATCGAGATATACAAGCCGAACTACCTCGAAGTGGACGAGATCGTGGCGTTTCTCAAGGAGCCGTTTCTCAATATGCCCGACCCGAACTTCCCCGAATTCATCGTGGACTATTTTCTGCAGTACAAGACACCGCAGGAACGGCTCGACCACATGGATGACCTCTACATCGGCTACTTTTCTTACCTCCAAAACTGCAAGAACCGTTTCATCCGTTACTATGGGCGCATCGCGACAATCATCCGCACCGTGCTCGCCGCCCAGCGCATCCTGCGGCAGGGGCTCACTCTCGAGGACCACATAAAAGGCGATCCCTACTTCGTACAGGTCATCCTCGAGAACCGCGCCTCGACCGATCTCGGCCTCAAGAGCATTTTCCCCGAAGTGGTGGACATCATCAACCTCTTTGACAAGGATCCGATAGCGTTGGAACACGACCTCGACCGTATCCGTTTCAAATTGATGGAGGAGGTCGGGCAGGAGTCCCCGTTCGGCGATCACATCATCCTCTCCTATATTATCGGATTCCAAGTGCGCGACATCTGGAATTCGTTGAACCGCGAGCGCGGCAGACAGATACTCGATCACATCGTACATGGTTGAGACACGAAGAAGGAGTTGCGGCATGACGACGGAACAGACGCGGGCACAGGGACGGGTCGTGGCAGCGCAAGGCAACCTCATCACCGCCGAATTCACCGGCATCGTGCGTCAGAACGAGGTCGCTTACATCGTAACCGGCGGCCAACGGCTCAAGGGAGAGGTCATCGAGATAACGGGGAATCTCGCGAAACTGCAGGTCTTCGAACTGACCCGCGGAATCGCCTACGGTGACGCGGTCGAGTTCGACGGTGACCTGCTGACGGTCGAGCTGGGACCGGGGCTCCTCACGAGTATCTTCGATGGACTCCAGAACCCGCTCGAACTCGTTGCCGAGAAGGCGGGCTATTTCCTACCGCGCGGTGTCTATCTCATTCCGATCTCGCGTGAAAAGAAATGGGACTTCACCCCGATTGCGAAGGTCGGTGACACCGTTGAACGGGCCGATTTCCTCGGATGGGTTCCCGAGGGAGTCGTGAAGCATCGCATCATGGTGCCCTTCTCGTTCCGGGGTAAGGGGAAGGTGATACGCATAGCGCCGGCGGGCTCATATTCCGTGGATCAGGAGATCGCGGTCATAGAGGATGAACAGGGGACGCACCATACCGTGACGATGGTCCAGCGGTGGCCTGCCAAGTTCCCGATACGATTCGGGCGCCGTCAACTGCCGGTCGAACAGTTGACGACCGCCTGCCGTATCATTGACGGGCCGTTTCCGGTCGCGAAAGGGGGCACTTTCTGCACACCCGGCCCCTTTGGCGCGGGCAAAACGGTGCTTCAACATCAACTCTCGAAGTATGCTCACATTCAGGTCGTTGTTGTTGTTGCCTGCGGCGAGCGGGCCGGCGAGGTGGTCGAGCTCTTGAAGGAGTTCCCCGAACTCGACGATCCGACGACAGGGCGCAAACTGATAGACCGCACCTGCATCATCTGCAACACTTCCTCGATGCCGGTCGCGGCGCGCGAGTCGTCGGTCTATATCGGAACGGCGATCGCCGAATACTACCGTCAGATGGGCGTTGACTGTCTCATGCTCGCCGACTCGACTTCGCGCTGGGCGCAGGCACTTCGCGAGATGAGCGGCCGGCTCGAGGAGATCCCGGGCGAAGAAGCGTTTCCTGCGTATCTCGCGTCACGCATCGCGGAACTCTATGAGCGGGCCGGCGTCATCGAACTCAAAGACGGTACGACCGGTTCGCTTACCATCGGCGGCGCGGTGAGTCCGGCCGGCGGCAACTTCGAGGAGCCGGTGACCCAGTCAACCCTCGCGGTCGTCGGCTGCTTCCTCGGGCTGTCGCGTTCCCGTTCCGACGCACGGCGCTATCCGGCGATAGACCCGCTCATCAGTTGGTCGAAATATAACGATCGTTTCTATGAATACGGTGATGAAAAGACACGGCGGCGTATCGAGATCGTTCGCAAGGCGCAGAAGATAGTCTTCGCCGCCGACGAGATAGGCAAGAAGATGTCGGTCGTCGGCGAGGAGGGAACGAGCCGTGACGATATGGTGGTCTTTCTCAAAGGCGAGTTCTATGATGCCGTTTTCCTGCAACAGAATGCCTTCGATAAAGTCGATACTGCAACCGATATTGCTCGGCAGACCGAACAACTCGAGGTCATCGAGCGGGTGCT
>CALITV010000255.1 GCA_938048925.1 uncultured bacterium
GCAACCTGATGAGGGAGGCGATGGCGTTCCCGAAGAATCTGGTGAGGGAACGGAAGCGAGCCCCGATACCGATGTGCAGGGAGGAGAATGCACTCCCGGCGCCACGGCCGAGTGCTATCATGGCCCCTCCGGCACGAAGGGGGTGGGACCGTGTCGTGCCGGGATGGCGACCTGCGCCGAAAGCGGCTACTGGGGCCCGTGCGAAGGAGAGGTTCTGCCGAAACCGGAGATCTGCTACAACGGCATAGACGAGGATTGCAACGGTGCGGATGGAACGATAGAGACGGTTGCTGACTATGATGGCGATGGATTCACCTACTGCACTGGCGACTGTTGTGAGTTTACGACCGAGTGTCCGGTGCCGAAGGCGGTCAATCCCGAGGCGGCCGAGATAAAGGGTAACGGCGTGGATGACGACTGCAACGGAAAAGTGGATGACCCGATGAGTTGCGACAACGGTCTCATGGTAAGCGCCGATCCCGCTTCGAGTGCGGTGGCGCTCGCCAAAGCGGCCGGTATGTGTGAGCCGTGGCTCTTGTCGGCGGAACTGACGCTTGCCGGAACGCCGGTTACTGAACACATCGCCGACGGTCCCGAGGGAAGTCCTGAAATAGACCGTCCTTCTTTGCCGTATCCTTACTACGATTCGCACTATCAGACCTATGCCGTTCCCCCCAAATTCGGGAACAACCTTTACCCCAAGGAGGGAATGGCGATTGCGGTGCTCTCCACCGGTCCGTGGAACAATCCGACACAGGATGCCGCCAACGCGACTCTCGATGCGGGCGACATGAAGACCGCATCGACGGTGCCGGAGGATTGGATCAACCGCCAACCGAACTGCGAGGTGCCCAAGGCGCCCTCCTGCGGCGGCCAGCCGCCCGACCCGAACATCCAGAACTCATGTGCGGGGAAAGACCCGCTCGTGGTGCAGGATCCCATCATGCTGACGGTGCGTCTCAAGGTGCCGAACAACGCCAAGGCGTTCCGCTTGAATACCTACTTCTGCTCGATCGAATATCCTACCACTGTGTGCAGCAGCGAGAACTACAACGACTTCTTCATCGCGCTGCTCGATTCGACATATAACGAGGTAAACCCGGGGAGCCAGAATCCGAACCCCTTCGACAAGAACCTCGCCAAGACCGAAGAAGGCAACCCGGTCGGCGTTGACCTTGCACCGCTCGGTGTGTTCAAGGTGTGTAACCCGCAGTGTGCGCCGCTGCAGAACAAATATGCTCAGTACTGCACCGGTGATTTCGAGATACAAGGAACCGGGTTCGAGTCGAAGACGATGATGGGTATCTGTTCGCAAAGCGGTTGCACCGGTTGGCTCGTCACCGGCGGCAATGTCATACCGGGCGAGGAGATACGCCTTCGCTTCGCGGTCTTCGAGCAGGGACGTGTCATCTATGGTCCCGATCATTCGTGGGATTCGACGATACTGCTCGATAACTTCGAGTGGCTTACCGAAGAAACCAAACCGGGGACGAGCGAACAGGAATAGGTCAGATTCCGCACCCCTGTTTTCCACGCTTCTGGTAATACTTTTGATGATACTCCTCGGCGGGGTAGAATGGGCCGGCAGGGACGACCTGCGTTGCGATGGGACGACGGTATTTCCCGGCCGCGTTCAATGCGGCGATCGTAGCCTCGGCAGTTTTTTTCTGCGCCTCGTCGTGATAGAAGATCGCCGACCGGTATTGCGTCCCGACATCGGGACCTTGACGGTTCACCTGCGTCGGGTCGTGCAGGCCGAAGAAGACATCGAGCAGTTTTTCGTAACTCACCTTCGCTGGATCGTAGGTCACCTCGACCGCCTCGGCGTGTCCTGTTTCATCGGTGCAGACCTCTTCGTAGGTCGGGTTCTTCGTCGTGCCGCCGGTGTAGCCGACGCGCGTAGATAAAACCCCCGGCACCTGCGAAAACTTAAACTCGACGCCCCAGAAGCAGCCTGCCGCAAAGGTCGCTGTTTCTCCGTTTTCCACTACTTTTCTAGGGGTGGTATCCATAGCCTGTACCTCCTTTTTCGATTTTCCATTTTCCATCCGATACTCCGCCGTGGCAAGCGTGGCCGCGAACGACATCAGCGTCACCACGAGTAATAACACTGTGAGGGAAAATGTATGTCGCATGGCACACCTCCGAGTAGTTTGTCCTCAAATTACAATAATCAAATTCTTGCCACCGGCAACTAAGAAGATGAACCTTCAATCAAATAACGAAAGGTAACCTTTCGGAAGAGATGAAGAAAATCATTTGGTTTTCTTTTTGCTAAAGATTGTCTCGTTGGGCTTTTAACGGTTTTTGCGAGCCGTTGAGGGAGGAATCAATGAGAACGAAAAAATGCGTGGACATTATGCTGACGCTGCTTGGCGCGTTGCTCCTCTTTGTCGCCTGCGGCGAAGGGGGCGCGACGACCGCCGATACCGACACGGTCGCTGATGCCGATGTGACACCCGACGCCGACACCGCCGTCGCGACCAAGCCGGGCGACGATTTCTTTGAACATACGACTGCCGACTGGTTTGAGTTGTCGTTCAAGGGACTCATCAACAAGGTGGAGGATTTCGACACCGGGAACACCACCGACGGCATCGGGACCTTCACCTTCAAGATCGACGGCGAGACGCTCGATGTCGGCGACGATCCGGCGGCATTCCTTTCCCGACTTCCCGACGATTACGCGGTGCAGGAGTATCGGGGAGTCGAGTACATCGGGCTCATTGGCACCCACACCATCGAACAGGGCTCGTCGAGCGGCCGCCTCTACTACCTCAGCGCCGGTATAGGGAAGGAATTTCTGCAAGGACTCAAGGCGGCGGGGACCCCCGAGGCGCCACCGCCGGACCTCTTCTGGGTGACACTCTATGACTACTCTTACTTCGTTCGCGCCGACAAAGTGGCGCTGTTTCGCTTCTGCCCCATAAGCGCATACGACAAGGCGTCACAGGCGTCGCGGCTTTTCGTTGACAGCCGTGCCAACAAGACTTTCGCGGTCGGCGAGAATCTCATTATCTGGGGCAACATCGCGATGACCTCCAAGATAGAGATAACGTCCGAGAC
>CALITV010000256.1 GCA_938048925.1 uncultured bacterium
CAACGGCGTGCACATCATCAATCTTCAAAAGACGGTGGATCTCATTGACCGAGCAGGCGCTTTCCTGCGGAGTGTCGGTGAGCGGGGGGAAGAGATTCTTCTCGTTGGCACCAAGCGTCAGGCGCAGGAGGTAATCCGAACGGCCGCTGAACGGGCTGGCGTTCCCTATGTGAATTACCGCTGGCTGGGTGGTATGTTGACCAACTTCCAAACAATCATCGCATCCATCAATCGTCTCAAGAAATACGAAGAAATGCTCGGCGAGGAGCGGCGCGTCCTTTACACGAAAAAAGAACTCATCTCCATCGCAAAGGAGAAGGCGAAACTCGAGCGCAACTTATCGGGTATAACTAATATGACAAAGATCCCATCCGCGGTGTTCGTCGTTGATCCGATCCGCGAGCACATCGCGGTGCACGAGGCAAACAAACTTGGTCTTCCGATCGTCGCTATCATAGATACCAACGGCGATCCCGATCTCGTGGACTACCCGATCCCTGCAAATGATGACGGAATGCGTGTCGTTGAAATCATCGTGAACGAACTCGTTTCCTGTTATTCCGAGGGACGCGATCTCCATAGGCAGAAACTTCAAACCGAGGACAAAGAACGCCATGAACGGGGGACACGCGGAGACGAAACGCGTACAGTGGCGGGGAGAAAGGTGAAAGTGAAACGCATCGCGACCGAATCCGACGAGGAAGAAAAACCGGCGGGGGCATCTTCTCAGAGACCGCCGCGACGTGCGGCGAAGAAAGAAACGAACGAACCGAAAGAGTCGCCTGAAAAGAAATAAAACATTTTCAAATCAAGGAGTTCGGTTATGGATATTTCTGCAACCAAGGTGAAGGAATTGAGAGAACGCACCGGCGTCGGTATGCTCGATTGCAAGAACGCGCTGGTCGAAACGAATGGAGATATGGAAGCGGCGGTTCTCTATCTTCGAGAGAAGGGGTTGGCGAAGGCGGCGAAGAAGGCGGGGCGCGTCGCTTCCGAGGGGGCGGTTCTGATCCGTATGGACGGCGACCGAAAAGCGCTCATGCTGGAACTCAACTGTGAGACCGATTTTGTTGCGAAGAGCGACGCCTTTCGAGATCTTTCGGAGAAGGTCCTCGATCACTTTGTCCGCCATACTTCCGAGGAAGGGGGCGTCGTCAACATGGAGGATCGCCCCTACGACGACACGATAAGCGCTATCATCACCGAGGCAATAGCCAAGATGGGAGAAAACATTCGTCCGCGCCGCTTCGTCCGCTATGCCGCGAAAGAGGGGGCGTTCGTTCACTCCTACCTGCATATGGGTGGCAAAATCGGTGTCCTCGTCGAGATAATTGGTGATGCCGCCGCCTTGAAGAGCCCTGCGGTGCGCGAACTTGCCGACGACATAGCGATGCAAATCGCCGCGATGAACCCCGTCTGTGTCTCGCCCGAGGAGTTCCCGCCGACCCTCATCGAGTCGGAGCGCGCCATTTATCAGGCTCAGGTGCTCGAAATGGGGAAGCCGGAACAGATGGCGGCAAAGATCGTCGAAGGTAAGATACAGAAGTTCGTCAAAGAAAATTCTCTTCTTCATCAACCGTTCGTCAAGAATCAGAACCTTACCGTCGGCGCCCATCTTACTGCGGTTGCCAAGGGGAGCGGCGGCGCCGTAAGGGTGTCTCGCTTCATCCGGTTCGAGTTAGGAGAAGGGATAGAGAAAGAGAAAAAAGACTTCGTCGCCGAAGTCCAATCTCAAACAGGAAAGTAGGGCGTAAAGATACGTGGGGGAAGTGAGGATTGTCCCGGACGTTGTTGTGGTGTCTCGTCTTTTTCTCATGGATTGCAGCCGGCGGTGAGCCGGTTGACCGCGAAGCGTTCGTCAACGCCTTCGTTGAGAAGGCCGATATCGTCAAAGCATTCGAAGAAAAAATCGCGGCGGCGGAAGCCGAGGTGTTCCGTGCCAAAGGGCAGTACTTTCCGAAGTTCAAGTTGTCCTTCGGTATGGCGCCCTTCCCTCGTTATACCTACAATTCTGATAATGTCGATTGGGACAAAAGTTACTATATCGGCGATCTCGGCATTGCACTCCAAGCGAAAGGAGAGTTTTCATTGCCGATCTACACCTTTGGGAAGATAGGAAACGCGCTCGATGCGGCCGAAAAGGGGGTCGAGGTCAAACGCGCCGAAAAGGCCCTTTCCGTGAGCGGCCTGCGTAAGGAGGCGGCTTCTTTCTACTACTCGTATGTCATGGCGAATGATCTCCGCCATGTCCTCGAGTTGTCGCTGGAGAAAGTAACCGAGGCGGAGGAAAAACTCGATCAGTGGCTCTATGAAGGGAAAGAAGGCGTATCGCAGAGCGACCTCATAAAAATCCGTATCGAAAAGGAGCGTCTTCAGGCCGCACTCGATAAGATCACGGCGACGAGAAATGTCCTTGATGTCCTCTTCAAAAAAGTGCTGGGAGAAGGATACACCCTCAAAGACGAGTATATGTTCACCGTCGAGTTTCCGTACACAATCGAACAGTTGCAGACGCACCTTCTCATATCGAGCCCTTACCAACGGCTTGCGACAAACGGTCTCGGCGCGCTCGAGGCGCTCTACCGGTTCGAGAAAAGCCAGTTTTTCCCGAACATCGGCATTGCTGGTGACTATCGGATAGACTACACTTCCAGCGTTGACGACCGAGGGTATCCGTTACCGACCAGTCCCTATAACGGGTATGGCGGTGAAGTAGGGGTCGGTCTCGAATTCAACTTGAACATCCTCGATCAAGTGGCGCGAGTGCGTAAGGCAAAAGCCGAGTGGCAGGCCAAAGCGTATGAGATCTCCTTCGCTAAGGAGGCCATGCTCCTTGACCTGCGGCGCAAATACGAGGAACTCAAGGCACTCGAGAGTCAAGTGAACCACGCAAAAAAGGCTCACAAACTCGCTAAGGGGTGGATGACCACGGAGATGATGAATTACGAGGTCGGTCTGTTCTCTACACGTGATCTCGTAGATGCGGTCAAGGCATTCGTCGAGAACGAATACCAACTTATCTCGGCCATGTATGAGTACAACATGAAAGT
>CALITV010000257.1 GCA_938048925.1 uncultured bacterium
GACCGGAGCGGCCTTGTCGGCGAGAAGAGCGAAGGAATCACCGCATTTGAAGGGGGAGCGCCGGTGACCGAGAACACCATGTTCGACCTCGCCTCGCTCACCAAAGCGCTCTTTACCGCACCGGTGTTCTACTTTCTTTTCTCCCGCGGAAAGGTGCGCCCCGACGACACCCTCGACCGCTTTTTCCCCGATCAGCGCCCCGTGACGCTCCTGCGCCTTCTCAACCATACCTCGGGATACCCGGCCTACCGAGAGTTCTTTCGAAACGATAGCGAAGAAATCTATGAAAAACGGCGTGATTCGGTGCTCGCGCAGATCGCCGCCATCCCCACGATCGAACCGCCCGTTTACAGCGACCTCAACTACATTGTGCTCGGGTTCATCCTCGAGAAGGTGTGGGAGGCACGACTCGACCTCGTTCTCCACGATTTTCTCGATATGGTCGGTTTTCCCCTTGGGCACATGCTTTTTGCCGTTCGTCCTTTGCTCAAACAGCACTGCGCCGCAACGATGTTCTCGAGCGTCCGCGGACACATCTGTCACGGGGAAGTAGAGGACGAAAACTGCTGGTATCTTGGCTCGGCGGCGGGACATACCGGCCTTTTCGCCACCGCCGGCACGGTGGCGTGTTACCTGATGCGGCTTCTCGAACAGCCGTGGTTCCGGGATGCCGTCGAGAAACTCGGCGCACCGGGATTCGACCGCCCGGAGGGGACCGACTCGCACTACGGCCAGAACGCCCATGCGCGGATGCTCGGTCACTTGGGGTTCACCGGCACCGCCTTCCTCCTCGACCCTGAGCGAGGAAAGGCGGCGGTCGTCCTCACCAACCGAACCCATTCCGACCCCGACAAGGAAAACTGGCGTGAGCGGATAAAAGCGGTGCGCCGGGAACTCTTCGACACGCTTCTGCCGGCCTGAAATGAATTTTACTGTAATATCAACAAGATAGATGACATCAGCGAAACTTTCCGAATAAAAGACGGTCTCTGTAGTTACTGTATCTTATGCGAGTCCCGGAGCGACCTGTCTCTTCGCACGCCGGTCTCTCACGAACAGGGCCCTTCCCGGGGCCCTTTCTTTTTTATACGATGGACAACGATGCCAAACCTTGACTTCCCCTTTTCTTGACTATATGTTTTCCGTATCACCGAAGTGAGACCGCCCATGAACGATCCTCTCGACAAGCAATTTCGTTCGCTCCGGCGCTATAACGACCTCAAAGCGGAGATCGAACGGCTCATTGACTCGCTTCTGACACCGGTAACCCGCGACTCGGAGAAAGATGTCTCCTGTCCATTCGACCTTTATATCGAAGAGAACAACCTCGTCGTGGAGATGGAGGTTCCGGGGCTCGAGCAACACCAGATACAGATCGAAGGAATGGACAAATTTCTCGAGATAAGCGGCGAAAAAGACACCGTCAAACGCAAGTACAAATCATGTCTCGGCCTAGAACGGACAAATGGAAAGTTCAAGAAAATCATATACATAGAACATTCCGTCAACTTTCAGGAAGCGCGTGCGACCCTGCGGGAAGGCATTCTCACCATTCGGATGCCGCTCGTGGTGGAGAAGAGAGGAAAGAAAACCATTCCGTTAGAGGACTGAACCATGGAAGATTCCCGTCCCGTTTCCCCCGACCAAATTCGTATTCCGCCCCGCTTGCCGGTTCTCGCTCTCAAGGATTCGGTGTTATTTCCCTACATGATCATGCCGATCTTTGTGAGCCGCGATTTCTCGGTGGCAAGCGTCAATCACGCCATCGCCAACGACCGGCTTCTCCTCGTCGCCGCCCAACGAAAGGCCGACGAAGAAGAGATAAACGCCGACGCCATCTACCTAACCGGATGCGTCGCCTCAATACTCAAGATGCAAAAACTTCCCGACGGCCGTATCAAATTGCTGGTACAGGGGGTTCAGAAGGCCATTATCAAGGAACTGGGCAAAGACCCATCCGACCATTATTACTATGCCATCGTCGATCCTGTCAAAGAACCGCAGGTCGAATATACCGTCCACACCGAAGCACTTATGAAAAATATCCGAGACGGTCTCGAAAAACTCACCAATCTCGGCGACCGCAATTTCCCGCCAGACATCGTCGCGATACTCAACAGCATCACCGACCCGGCGCGGCTCGCCGAACTGGTGGTGAGCCACCTCTCCAACTCGGTCGAGATGTCGCAACAGGTGCTCGAAGAGAACGATCTCTTCAAGAAACTTTCTTTCGTGAACGACTTCATCGAGAGGGAACTCTCGCTTCTCGAGATACAGAACGACATCCGTAACAAGGCAAAAGAGCGGATGGGAAAGGCGCAGAAGGAGTACTTCCTCAAGGAACAGATGAAGCAGATACAGAAGGAACTCGGCGCCGACGATCCCTATAACTACGAACTCGAGGAATATGCCCAGAAAATCGCCGCCAAGAACTTTCCCGACAATGTCCGCGCCGAGGCCGAAAAGCAACTCACGCGGCTCCGCGCCATGAATCCGGCGGCCAGCGAGGTAAGCGTTCTCAAAACCTACCTCGACACCCTGCTCGAACTCCCATGGAACGATCGGACGGAAGACAACAAGGACCTCAAA
>CALITV010000258.1 GCA_938048925.1 uncultured bacterium
CATGGAACGACGATTTCGTCGGGCAGGCGCTCGCCGACAAGCGACTCATCGCATCGCTCCGGAGCGAATACGGTCGGTGGGTGGACTATGTCATCGAGTTCGCACGGAGCATCGACAATATCACCGGCTACTTCTCCGAGATGGCCGAGCGCGAGTATGCCGGTCTCTTCGACCCGTCGCCGCGTCTTTCTTTCTATTTCGGCGAGTTTCTCCAAGAAATCGTCAAACTTCCGACCAGCGATTACTGCAAAGAGGTCGAGCGCTACAACCAACTGCTCGAGGAGAAAGCGGCAGGTGCGGAGGATCTCTTCTTTGCCGAGGTACGCAATCGCTATCCCGAGTTTCAGGCAAAGTGGGAGCGGCATCAAAAAAAGGAGCACGAAAAGCCGCGGTTCCGGGACCTTCTTCAATTCGTCCACGACCACTCGCCGTTCCTGCGCAAGGAGGAGAACCAGTGGATGCGGTCGGTTCTCCACATCGTCCGCAACACGGCGATCTATTTCCAACCCCAGATACGCACGAAAATCCTCAACGAGGGGTGGGCAAGTTACTGGCACGAGGAACTCTTTCTCCGCGATGAGCGGATCATCGGCCACGAGTCGGACTATGCAAAGGTGAACGCCGGCGTTACGAGCATCAGTCGTGTCGGTCTCAATCCCTATGCTATTGGCCTGCGTCTTATCCGCTATGTCGAAGAACTCGCCGAACGCGGCAAGATGTCGCGCCGTTTCCAGCAACTTACCGACGCCGTGGCACGCGAGAGATTCGACGAAAAAACGGGGAAAGGAAAAGAGGCGATCTTCACCTTGCGCACCTATTTCAGCGACTTCATGCTCATCAACACCTTCGTGGATCAAGAGTTCGTCGAGCGCCACCACCTCTTCGTCGTCGGCAAACGACTCGACGAAAAGCGCGGTGTCTGGCAATACTACATTAAATCGCGTAAGGCCGAAGACTATAAGCACATGCTTCTCGATCACCTCTATCATCCGCCGGTCATCACAGTGGACGAAGAGCGAACGAGTGACCAATGCCTTGCGCTCGTGCACACCTTCGAGGGGAAACAACTCATCCAAGAATTTATTCCCGATGTGCTCATCGGCCTCGAATTCCTCTGGGGCGGCGAGGTAACGCTCGATACTACCGAGATAGTGGTCAAAAAATCGGAAAACGAGAACGAGCCATCGTCGCGCGAACTGCGATCCGTTCGTTACCGCTGCCGGGAACGAAAGGTGGCCAAGGAAACGCGGTAGCCCTCATAACTTGACACTCTTTCTCCTGCCTACTACAATCGCGCCTGCTTTTGGAGAGGAGATGACGAATGGATTACAGCAGCACGCTCAACCTGCCGAAGACCGATTTCCCGATGAAGGCAAACCTGCCGGTGAAGGAGCAGGAAATTCTCAAGAAATGGGAGAACTTGGCAATATACCGGCGCATGCTCGAAAAAAATCGAGAAAACCGAAGTTTCGTCATGCACGACGGGCCTCCCTACGCAAATGGGCACATCCATCAGGGGACGGTTCTTAACAAGATTCTCAAGGATATCGTCGTCAAGTACAAGAATCTCCGAGGATTCTACGCCTCTTTCATCCCCGGGTGGGACTGTCACGGGCTCCCCATCGAACTGAAGGCGAGCGAACAGCTCGGCCCAGAAAAAAACAACATGTCGCCTGCTGATTTCCGGCGTGCGTGCCGTGCCTACGCGCAGAAGTTTATCGAGATTCAGCGCAGCGAGTTCCGGCGGCTCGGGGTGTTTGCCGACTGGGAAAACCCCTACATCACGATGTCGCACGAGTTCGAGTCGGTCATCGCGCACGAGTTTGCCAAGGTCATCGAATCGGGAGCGCTCATCAAGGCCAAGAAGCCGGTGTACTGGTGCGCCTCGTGCGAAACGGCGCTCGCCGAGGCGGAGGTTGAGTATGAAGAACATACCTCACCTTCCATCTATGTGAAGTTCCCGATCCCCGCGGGGCTTCCCGAAATTCCCGGCGAAAAGGTCTCTTTTGTCATCTGGACCACGACACCATGGACGCTTCCTGCCAACCTCGCGATAGCACTCAACCCGCGGTTCACCTACGCGGCGGTGAAGGCGCGCGGCGAGGTCTTCATCGTCGCCGACGAACTCAAAAACCAGTTCCTCATGGCAATCGGCGAAAATAGTGGCGAAACGCTGAAGACCTTCCCGGCAGATCGTTTTGCCGGCATGAAGGCGCGTCATCCCTTCATGAACCGCGATTCGGTCGTTCTTTTCGGCGATCATGTGACGCTCGAAGCAGGAACCGGCTGTGTCCACACCGCCCCCGGCCACGGTGAAGAGGATTACGAGATCGGTATGGCCCACGACCTCGAGCCGTATGCGCCGGTCACCGCCGACGGGCGCTTCACCGAGGAGATACCTCACTGGGCAGGGCTCACCGTCACCGAGGCAAATCCGCGCATCGTTGCGTTCCTTGCCGAGAAGGGGTTCCTGCTCAATAAACCGGGCGAGACGGTCGCCCACAGTTATCCGCACTGTTGGCGTTGCCACCATCCCATCATCTTCCGTGCTACGCCGCAGTGGTTCGTCTCAATGGACAAAACCGACGTGCGCACCACGGCGATCACCAACCTTCGCGATGTCGAATTTGTCCCGGCGTGGGGCAAAGAGCGACTTACCGGTATGCTGGAGAACCGTCCCAACTGGTGCATATCGCGCCAGCGACTCTGGGGTAGCCCGATCATCGCCTTTTTCTGCAAGGACTGCAACGAGCAGATCGTGAATGCCGGAATCGCCCACCGGATCGCCGACCTTTTCCGCGAACATACCGCCGACATCTGGTATGAGAAGGAGGCTGCGTTCTTTCTGCCTTCCGGTTTTCGATGCCCGAAGTGTGGCTCGAAGAATATCGAGAAAGAACGCGACATTCTCGATGTGTGGTTCGACTCGGGAGTCACATGGGCGGCGGTCCTCGATGGATCGAAGGGGCGCGAGTTCCCCGCAGATTTGTATCTCGAAGGCTCCGACCAGCACCGCGGCTGGTTCCAGTCGTCGCTGCTTGCGTGCTCCGTGACGCGCGGAAAAGCGCCGTACCGACAGGTGCTCACCCACGGCTATGTCGTGGATGGCAAAGGAGAGAAGATTTCGAAATCGAAAGGAAACTTCATTCCGCCCGAAGAAACGATTGCCCAGTTCGGCGCCGAGATACTCCGGCTCTGGACGGCAGCCGAAGACTACCGCGACGATATCCGTCTATCGAACGACATCATCAACGCCATCGCGACCGGCTATCGGAAGATCCGGAACACGATGCGCTTCATGTTCGGGTTCATCGGCGATTTCGATCCCGCCACCGACCACCACACCGTGAACGATCTCACGGCTCTCGACCGCTGGGCGCTCCTCCGCTGGAAAGAGGTTCTCGCGCAGGTGACGAATGCCTACGACCGCTACGAGTTCCACCGCATCTATCATACGGTTCTCAATTTCCTCACTGTTGATTTGTCGGCGATCTACCTCGATGTCATCAAAGACCGCTATGTCATGAAAACCGATGACCCGCGCCGCCGGCGCAGTCAGCGGGTGGTGTACGAAATACTCTCCGACCTCACCGTGGTCCTTGCTCCGATCCTCAGTTTTACTGCCGAGGAGGCATACGGCTACCTCCCGGGCAAGAAAAACGAATCGGTCTTTCTCGCCGATTTTCCGAAGCGCCCGCTCTCTGCCGACGATAAGAAATTCCTCGAGCAGTGGGAAACTATCATGGCGATCCGATCGGGAGTCCAGAAGATGCTCGAGGAACTCCGCGCCGCCAAGAAGATCGGCCATTCGCTCGATGCCGCGGTAACCATTTTCTGGGAGAATCGGCCGGTCCTCGATGAAACATTCGAGCATCTCGAGTCGCTCTTCATCGTCTCGGCGGTGAGGAGGGCACCACAGCGCGAAGGTCTGACCGCGCTGTCAGAGGTGCCGGGAGTATTTGTAGCCGTTGCCCCCGCTGAGGGGGAGCGTTGTGAGCGGTGTTGGAAACACCGGCCGCTTGCCGATCGCACCCCCGAGATCACCCGCATCTGCGACACCTGCTGGGAGACGATCCGATGAAACTACCGGTGTTTGCCCCGAAACAAGGGTTCTGGCTTCTCTGGTTTACCGTGCCACTCGTGCTTTTCGACCAGATAACAAAACGCTGGGCCGCCGCGACGCTCAAAGGAAGCGAGGCGATTACGGTGATCCCCCGTTTTTGGGATTTCGTCTATGTCGAAAACCGAGGGGCGCTCTGGGGCTTGGGAAGCGAACTTTCGACCAGTTTACGCGTTATCATCTTTCGTCTCTTTTCGGCGCTCATCACCCTCATCGTCATCGGCCTTCTTTTCGTCAAGACCGATAATCGGCGCCACCTCGCCATCTATGCGCTCATCGTCGCCGGCGCCATCGGCAATCTCATTGACCGTTTCGCCTACGGTTATGTCATAGACTTCATTGATTGGCGCCTCGGTGACCTCTACCATCATCCGACTTTCAATATCGCCGATGCGGCCATCGTCGCGGCAATCGGGCTCGTGATACTCGACATGATCCTCACCAAAAAACAATCTTCGAACGAATGAAACCGACGCTTCTTGACCTCGGCTGGTTTTCGCTTTCGAGTTACTACACGATGGCGATGATCGGCGTCATCGTCGGTTTTTTCATCCTCGATCGCGAGGCGGTGCGCAACCGGCTCGATCGGCGGATCGCCTTCATGGCCGGCGTGTACGCCGCGATCTTCGGCTATCTCGGCGCACGCATCCAGCACATCATTTTCGACGGTTTCTTCGAGATCTATCTCCAAAAACCGATTGCCATGCTCTACTTCTGGAAAGGAGGGCTTGCCTTCTATGGAGCCGTCGTTTTCGGCATGGCAGCGGTCGTCATTTATCTGATGATCAAAGAAAAACCTATCGCCCGTTACCTCGACCTCTTCACGCTGCCAATAGCGCTCGGTCTCGTCATTGGGCGCATCGGCTGCTTTCTCAACGGCTGTTGTTTTGGCAAGGTTTCGGCAGATTCGTTCGCTGTCACTTTCCTCAAGAATGGCCTTTCGGCAAAGAAACAGTTTACCGATACGATGCTTGCGTCGCTCCGCGAAACCCCGTATCCGGTCATCGCTACGCAACTGATCGAAGCGGCGCTCGGTTTTTGCCTGTTTCTGGCGCTCTTCTTTACCCGGCGGCGTATTACCAAACCCGGAACGCTCATGGGTCTTTGGCTCGTCGGTTATGCGGCGCTCCGCACCGTCATCGAGATATTCCGCGACGACGACCGCGGGCTCTTTTTCAACGGGATGCTCTCGACCTCGCAGATCATTGCCTTTTGCACCCTTGTGGTCGGCGTACTGCTCATAGTGCTTCCCTCCGAGCCCGAACACGCCTCAACCGCCTCTCCGGAGACGCCTCATGCAGATAGCGGCAGCAACCGCGGCGCTTGAGCGTGCCGGCATCGCCCTCATCGGCGGCGGAGAAGCGACGGCCTTCCTCTACGGCACCGACGTCTCGTTTCGTGAACCGGAGCCGCTTTTCGTGGTGCTGCCGGCAACCGAGGAAGAACTCATCACGGCGGTCCGTCTCCTCGTCGAACATCGTATTCCACTGACCCCACGCGGGAGCGGAACCGGCACGACCGGCGCCGCGTTTCCGGTAAAGAGTGCCATACTCTTCACTGGCCGGCTCACCGCCTGCCGCATAGATGCCGATAATCACATCGCCGAGGTCGAGCCGGGGGTGTTCGTCGGCGATCTCAAACGGGC
>CALITV010000259.1 GCA_938048925.1 uncultured bacterium
GACCGAAACCACTTCGGGTATCACATCGCCGGCGCGCCGTACGAACACCTCGGCGCCGAGGTAAAGACCTTTGCGTTCGATTTCGTCGAGGTTGTGTAGGGTTGCATTCTCGACGGTGACGCCCATTAATTCTACCGGTTCGAGTCGTGCCACCGGCGTCACGATTCCTGTGCGGCCAACCTGCCAGTCTACCCGTTTGAGAATCGTTGTCTTTTCTTGGGCCGGCAGTTTATAGGCGACTGCCCAGCGCGGGGTCCGGGTGAGAAAGCCTGCCTGCTTTTGTTCTGCGAATGAATCGAGTTTTACCACGAGGCCGTCAATGTCGTATCCGAGTGTGCTGCGTATCGCCATCGTCTCCTCGATGATGGGAAGCACCGCTTCGATGGTCGGTGCTGTCCGGTAGGGCGGGGTGCGGAACCCGAGCGACCGGAGGAACTCGTGCAGAGCGCTCTGACTGGTGACGGGCAATCCTTCGGTCGAGCCGACGCCGTACGCAAAGAAACGAAGTTCCCGCCCGGCGGTCACCTTCGGATCGAGTTGTCGGAGCGAGCCGGCGGCGGCGTTGCGCGGGTTGGCGAACGGTTGTTCGCCCGCCGCGAGCCGTTCTTCGTTCAGTTTTTGAAAACTCCTCTCGGGAAGATAGACCTCGCCGCGCACCTCGAATTCGGTCGGAATGAGCGCCTCATCGAGCATGAGCGGGATGTCCTTCACCGTCGCGACATTCTGCGTCACATCCTCGCCTGTCTCGCCGTCGCCCCTCGTCGCCGCTTGAAAGAATCTACCGTTCAGGTATCTAATCGCCACGGCGAGGCCGTCTATCTTCTGTTCGACGATGAATCCGTTGCCGATTTCCATCTTGATTCGCTCGAAGAAGGCACGCACCTCCTCGAGTGCAAACGCGTCTTCGAGCGACATCATGCGTTGCGGATGGCGCACCTTCTTGAACCCTTCGCGTGGTTGCCAGCCGATCCGCATCGAGGGCGACCACGGAACGACCCAGTCGGGGTGCTCTGCCTCGAGGGCGCGCAATTCGCGCATCTTTGCGTCGTAATCGGCATCGCTCAGGAAGGGCGTGTCGTCACGGTAATAGGCGGCGGCGGCACGCGAAAGGAGCGTCGCCAGTTCCTCGTAGTGTTTTTTCAAGTCATCCATGAACTAACGGTTCCGTTCACGGTCACGCACGAGGCTTGCGAAACTGCGGTCCCATGTTCGTTCTCCTTCTTGGGAGAAGAAGCAGGCGGGAAACTCGCCGGCGCGGTTGTGGTAGGCGATACACTCACAGCAGAGGCCGTGGCGCGAACACCCACTGTAGGTACATCTGCAGGAACGCTGATTTTTCTCTTTGTTGGGACACGACATGGTTTCCTCCCGATCATTCGCTTCGGACACCGCGTTGTATCAGAGGCGCCGAAGCAAGTCAATTGCCTCGTATAGGTAAAGGGGCGTGCGAAAACGCACTCACCGTGCGGCGTCGCACGGGTGAAAACAAAACAACCTCTTGAAATTATATGAGAAAGTTTCGACAAAACTTGCCTTCCTCAACCCGAACGCTACCATACCCTACTTATGGAGAGGGTCGCACGAGACATTTCGATGCGCATCGAACGAGGGACGATGGTCTCTTGTCTCTTTTGTGCCTTGTTCCTCGGGGCGTGTGCCGACAAACTCGCGGAGGAGGGCGAAAAAGCACGCCCGGTGCGGGTCATGGAAGTAAAACGGGAAAAGAGGCCGGTGAGGCTTCCCTATATCGGTACGCTCACCTCGAAAGAGATCAAGAAGTATGCCTTCAAAATGCCGGGTAAAGTAGCGACGATTCGGGTCGAGAAGGGACAGCGGGTTACCAAGGGAACCTTGCTCGCCGAACTCGATCCGACCGATGTCGGCTTTGCGGTTTCGGATGCCGAACATACGCTGCGCAAGGCGAAGGAGGCCTACGAGGAGGCCGAGAGTTTCTACCAGCGGATACGAGTGCTCCACGAAAAGGGGTCGGTGACCGCCGACGATCACGATAAGGCGAAACTCAACCGCGATGTGCGCGAGGCCGATTACCGGCGGGCGCAGGTGGATCTCGAATACAAAAAGAATCTGAGCGCCGACCTCAAGATGTATTCCGAGATAGATGGGTATGTGGTCGAGATACTCAATAAACCGGGCGAGATCGTCGGCGCGGGGTATCCCGTCGTCGTCGTGCGCAACGACCGTCAGGTGGTGCAGGTTGGCGTCTCTCAGAAAGATGTGAAGCAGATAAAGATCGGGACGCCGGTCATCCTTTCGATAGATGGTGTCGAGGGGAAAGGCCGTGTCTCGAACATTGCGCAGATACCCGATCTCCAGAGCCGCACCTACACCGCCGAGGTGACCCTCGACGACAGGCTGGCCGCCTCGGCCTTCTACCTCGGCTCGATAGCAAAGGCGTGGTTCGAGATAGGGGAAAAGGAAGCGGTCTGGGTACCGGTGCAGGCGATACAAAGCGACGGACAAGAGTATGTCTATGTGGTGGAGGAGGGACACGCGCGGCGCCGGACCATCACGCTCGGTGCCATCGAGAACACTGTCGTCGAGGCGGAGGGGCTCGTGCCGGGCGAGATACTCGTGGTGGAAGGAATGAAGGATCTCCATCAGGGGGCGGCGGTGAGTATCGTCGGACGCTGAAGGAAGGGGTATGCGCGACATCATCCATCAAGCCCTCGTCTATCGGAAGGTCACTATCTTTTTTGTGTTGGCGCTCACCGTCTACGGCTTTGTCAGTTACTATTTCCTTCCCAAACAGGAGAACCCCGATCTCGATCCGACGATCGCCCTCGTCACCGCCGTGTATCCGGGGGCGCTTCCCGAAGACATGGAAAAGTTGGTCACCGAAAAGATAGAGGACGCGGTAAGCGAGATACGCGGATTCGACAGCGTCCGCAGTTATTCGAAGAACAGCATCTCTATCGTCGTCGTGTATATCAAGCCCGACGCCGACCGCGAAAAGTCGTGGCTCGACCTCCGTCAAAAGATGGACGATCTTTACCCCAAACTTCCGCAGGGGTGCTGGAAACCGGAGGTGAACACGCGGCTCGGTGAGACGGCGGGTCTCATGATATCCTTCTCCGGCGAGCGATATACTTATGATCAACTGGAGGCTTATGCCGAACTCTTTAAAGAGCGCCTCCGCCGCATCAAGGGGATCGTCCGTTTCGAGATTGCCGGAAAGATAGACCGTGTCGTCCGGGTTACCGCCGACATCGCGCGGCTCAACCAGCACCGTCTTTCGCTCGAGGATCTCTGGAAGATTCTGCAAGCACAGAACATCGAGATACCAGCCGGCGCCGTCGAACGGGACGGTGTCACGATCAATGTGAGCGTCCCCGGGAAGTTCACCTCACTGCGCGACATAGAGAATACCGTCATAGATGTTTCGAGTGCCGACGGTTCTATTGTGCGCCTCCGTGATGTGGCGGCCGTTTCGATGGGGCTCAAGGACGAGGCGAGCAAGATACGGCGCGACGGGCGCGAGGCGGTGGTGCTTGCCGGCTATTTCGAAGAGAAGCGCAATATCCTCATCATCGGCGATGAGGTGCGTGCCGCCATCGAGGAGGTCAAACGGACGCTCCCCGCCGATCTCGTAGTGAGCGAGGTGCTCTATCAGCCCGACGATGTTCGGAGGGCGGTGCGAAACTTCATGTCGAACCTTCTCGAGGGCATGTTCTTTGTCATCCTCGTCGTTTTTCTCGGGATGGGGTTCCGTAACGCGATGGTTGTTGCGACGGCGATACCGCTCTCGATCCTCGCGACCTATATCGCCATGGGGTTCACGGGGATAAAGGTGCACCAGATCTCGACGGTGGCGCTGATTATCGCGCTCGGTATGTTGGTTGACAATGC
>CALITV010000260.1 GCA_938048925.1 uncultured bacterium
GGTGCGTTGTCAACCTCGATGAACCCTTGGTGTTCATCGGCAATGCGTGCCGCTATCGAAAGGCCGAGCCCCGTTCCATGGGGTTTCGTGGTATAGAACGGGTTGAAAATCTTGTCGCGCAGGTCGGGTGCTATACCCGGCCCCCGATCGGCTATGGAGACGACGACATAGTCGTTTTTTCCTTTGCGTTGCTGTTCGGTCTTTATGGTAATCACTCCATCTTGGGGAGAAAAATCTATAGCATTGAGAAGGATATTGAGGAACAGTTGCGTCAGTTTTTCACGATCGGCGGTGATTACAAGCGGTTCCGTGCGCATCTCGAAGCGAAGATTCTTCTTTGCCGCCTGCGGCGAGACGAACGCGACGGTATCGTTTATGAGCACATCGAGAGTAACCGTCGAGACGATGAAATCCTTCGGACGCGCAAAGGCGAGGAAGCGATCGAGCAGTACCATGATCCGATCCAGTTCGGCGCGTTGTATTTCGACCATCCTTCGGCGTGGCGAGTCGGTAGGTATGCCGTCGGCGATGATCTCGGCCGCGCCCTTGATAGATGCCATCGGGTTTTTTATCTCGTGCGCAAGTCCCGCAGTCATTTCACCCAGCGCTTGCAGGCGACCGGCACGGATCAGTTGCTCGTCGAGCAGTTTCATCTCTTCGAGTGTCTCGGAAAGTTTTCGCGCGATCTCCTCCTGCCGCCGCCGCTCTCGCCGTTCGCGCTCGACGAGTACCCCGGCAAGGATGGCGATGACATTGAAGAGCACTATTTCGAGAATCTTTTCGGTCGAACCGCCCGGATCGTGGTGGAAGTGATGGACAAACATCTGGAAGGCGTGCGGCAGATAAATGAGCGACGAGAGGACCGACGCAGCGAGCGCCCCCGTCAGCCCCCAACCGAAGGCACCGAGCACTATCGGCAGGTAATAGAGCCGCCGAAGAATATCATGCGCCCAAGTGAATTCAGCACTTGTGGTGAAATGGGCCGCGGTTATGACGAGTATCGGCAACCACAGGAGAAACCACGCTTTGAGCGAAAGTAGTTCCTTAACCTTTTTCATTTTGCCCTTTTCCGGTAATACCGTACTGTTCGAGGCGATAAAGGAGCACATGCCGTGGGATGCGAAGCAACCGCGCAGCCTGAGCCTTGTTGCCGCCGCTTTTTTCGAGTGCTTGCTCGATGAGTTCTCTCTCCACTTCGGTAAGCGATATCCCCCCGGGCGGCAACTGAATGTGGCCTGCCGCACTGACCGCCGTTAGAGAATCTGCCGTCGGGGTTTCGTCCGGCAACAGGTTTATCGGCACCACGCCGCCGTCGGCCAGCAAGGCAATCCGCTGACAGATGTTTTCGAGTTCACGGATGTTACCGGGCCACCGGTAATTGCACAAGCGTTGCCGCGCCGCAGTGTCGATCGTGAAAGAACGATGCGGCGCGTAGAGACGCAGAAAATGCTCGGCAAGCGGTAAGATATCATCGATTCGTTCACGAAGGGGCGGTAAATGAAGGACAATGACATTGAGGCGGTAGAAAAGATCAATCCGAAAACGCCCTTCATCAACGAGTTTCGCAAGATCGCGGTTGGTCGCCGCGATGACCCGGACATCAACCGGTACCGGCTCCTCCCCACCGATGACATCAATCGCTTTCTCTTGGAGTACCCGCAGAAGACGCGGCTGAAGCGCCGGGGGTAAATCTGCTACCTCGTCAAGGAAGATCGTTCCCCCATACGCGAGTTCGAACTTTCCCTTCGCGTCACGTATCGCTCCCGTAAAAGCACCCTTGCGATGGCCGAACAGTTCGCTTTCTATCAAGTCCGCCGGTATTGCCGCGCAGTTGACCGCGATGAATGGTCCGTCGGCACGGGATGAGCGCCGGTGAATCCGGCGTGCGATCAGTTCCTTGCCGGTGCCGCTTTCACCGGTAATAAGCACCGTCGAGTCGCTTTCGGCGATACGGTCGGCTACCCCCACTACGGTTTCCATCGCGGCTGAACGGTAAATGATTTCCTTTCCTTCGCTTGCGGATGCCCGTTTCAATACCGCGTTCTCGACGGTAAGTCGCGCATGTTCGAAGGCGCGATCAACCACTATCTTCAAATGATCCCGGTCGCATGGTTTAGGAATGAAATCGAATGCACCCGCCTTCATTGCAGCGACCGCAGTTTCGATCTCGCTAAAGGCTGTTATCACGATGACCGGTGTCCCCGGCGCGATGGTATTCACCCGTTCGACCAAGGCCATCCCGTCCATCACCGGCATCTTGAGGTCAGTGATGATCTCCGGATGGCGGCGGCGGCGAAACAGATCGAGCGCGGAGGCACCATCGGCTACCGCGTCAACGGTGTAGCCCGCTTCGGTCAGAGAGAATGAGATGACTTCACGGAAACTGGCGTCATCATCCACAATGAGTAATCGTCTGGTCGCCATGAACACTATTCTACAGTAGCGACGAAGAAAAATCTACACATTTCTTACCTCCTAAACCGATATCAACAATAACTGATTGTTTTTATTAGTCATAAACAAATCGTGATCATTGGCACGGAACATGCTTCCCCAAAGGAGCATCTCGTAGTCTTTGAAAGGAGGAAATCAGATGAAAGAAATGTTGGCGATGGCACTTGTTTTTGCGTCAATGACGCTCGGCAACACGAATCTGATGGCGGGCAACGGGTGCGGTTGCGGCTGCGACAAGAAAAAGAGCGAATGCACCTGCCCCTCGGACTGCACCTGCGGCTGTCAGGAAGGAAAGCCGTGTACCTGCGGCGCGAAGTGCGGGTGCGACAAGAAGAAGTAGTCCCGTTTCTCGCCCAGTGTCCCCTCAAAGGCCGGCCGGTTTATTCCGGCCGGTTTCTTTTTCCCCTTTTTCTTTCTCAAGCTCCTTCTTGGCCTGTTGCCAGAGCGCCTCGAGGTCGTCGAGCGAGTGTTTCCCATCGGTGACGGTCGGATCGAGTTCTTCCATCTTATTGAACCGCTCCCGGAAACGGAGCGCGCATCGGCGCAGGGCATCCTCCGCGTTGACGCCGAGTTTGCGCGAGAGGTTGACGACCGCAGCAAGGAGATCGCCCATCTCATGGAAGGTCCCTTCCGTGTCACCCGTTTCGGCGACCTCTTTGATTTCGGCAGTCTCTTCGGCGATCTTCGCAAGCGTATCGCGCCAGTCACCCCAGTCGAACCCGACCGATGCGGCGCGGTCGGCGTAGCGCTGGGCAAGGAGCGTCGCGGGCATCGCCGTCGGGATGCCATCGAGGAGATATTTCTTCGCCTCTTTGTCCTTTTTTATCTTGTTCCAGTTCTGCACCACCTCGTTGGCATCTTTTACCGCCGTTTTCCCGAAGACATGAGGATGACGCCGCACCAGTTTATCGGCGATCCGTTCGGCGACCGAGTCAAGGGTAAAAAGTCCCTCTTCTTCGGCGATCTGAGAGACGAAAATTATCTGAAGGAGAAGATCGCCGAGTTCGTCCTCGAGTTCATCCGGCCCGTGGTCCATCGCCTCGACCACTTCGAAAGCCTCCTCGATAATGTAGGGCTTGAGCGATGCTACGGTTTGCTTGCGGTCCCACGGGCATCCTTCGGGGCCACGGAGGGTACGCATGATTTCCCGGAGCCGCTC
>CALITV010000261.1 GCA_938048925.1 uncultured bacterium
TGATCGAAGACGAGATCTTCTACAGCGAGAAGAACATCGGCGGGGCACAACTTGCCAAGATACGCCGCGAAGAAAAAGAAGAAGAGGATTTGGAATCGCGCGAGAAAGCGGGGGACGAATACGCCGACGAAACCGAAAACGACGAGGCGAAACGGCTCTACATGGAGGCGGTGTCTCTCGTCGAAAGCGATCGTAAGGAGGCGCAAAAAATCCTCAAACGCATCATCGCAAAAACGCCGGCATCGAACCGTTACTTCATAAAAGCGAGGAAACTGCTCAAGAAAATGAAGGAAGAGGACGAGGATATCTGACCCCTACCCGTGTTCCGGATGTTCAGGGCATGTTTTCCTCAGGTCTGTCGTCATCAAGGTTACCGCAAGGCAGTAGAGAAAGAAGGCGGCGATAAGTACGCGGGTAAATCCGATGTTGATACTCATAAGAACGGCGGCAACCGATGCAACCACTGAAAAGAAGCCGTTGACCGCCCAATACACGGGGACTTCGCGTTTCCCTGCCCGATAGAGTCCAATAGGAAAGAACATCCCCATGAAGAACGAAAGGCCGCCGATGGTGCCCAGTGCGACGAAGATACGCCAGAAGAAAGAACAGTGGAGCGTGGCGGCGGTGAGAAACAGCAGCCCTGCGACGAGGCCCGCCATAACGAGCGGAAAAACAAGCAGACACGTGTGTCGGTGCGCCGGCGAGAGACGGTGTGCGACGATGCTCCCGATACCGGAGAAGAGGAGCATGCCGAAGAGAACGACTGAAAGGGCATAGACAGGATGTCCGAGGTAGAGCACCAGTTTCTGGGAAAGGACAATCTCGGTCAGCATAAACGCGGCACCAATGGCGGCAAAGTAGCCGAGGGAGTTCCCCGAGAGCGCAAGCGCGTTACGGCGTACCAGTGTAATCAGCGGGAGAAGAATGAAAAGGATGCCGAATAGGGTAACTTCGAGGAGCAAGATCACTAGTATCCCTTGTCCGGAGAGCCCGGTGTAAGGAGCGATGATGGTATTGCCGGTGAACAAGGTGCTCAAGCGTCGTATCTCGAAATAGAACGGACGATCATCGGTAGGTGGCGTCACCAGATAGGGGTACTCGTCAATGAGGCGCCGAAAGGTTTCCCGGTCGGCGGAAAGGAACTTCTCGAAGATCTTGGCGCGGTCGAAATGCATGCCCGGGACGATGAGCGGGATGAAACGATTTTTGGTGACGAAACGGTAGCCTGCCTCGGTTTCTTCGGGCGAGAAGCGCCCTTTCTTGATGGTAAGGACGGTATAGTTCTTTGTCACGAAGTAGAAGAGGTTACCCTCCGTGCCGACGCCGATTTCGTCCAGTGCCTGTCGGGCAAGATTGAGCAGGCGTAGTTCGTAACGGAATATGCCTTTTTCGTCGGGTGCGAACCAACGGGTCATCGTAAGGATGCCCCCATCGGTGAGTTTTTCGTAATAGGTTTTGAATGCCTCGACTGTGTAGAGATTGTTCTCGGAGAGAGCGAATGCGCCGGCGTGAGAGGACGAAAAGGTGTCCACGCCGGAGATTTGGATAAGGTCCCAGCGACGAGACGACTGCTCGATGAAATGACGACCTTCGTCAACGATAATATCGATCCCCGGTATGCCGCCGGAATAGATTCCTCCTGCATAATCGCCAAACCGTTCGGCGACTGCGCGCACGATGACGGGGTTTATCTCTACCCCCTGAATGGAACGAACCCCATAGTGATAGGCGGCAAGGAGGTCAAGACCACCGCCGGCGCCAATGTGAAGTGAGGAATCGTAACGACGGAGCGCGTAGGCAAAGGTGGTCGGCATGAAATCGTAGAAGGAGAGATCTTGAGGATATTTCACCATGGTGGTATAGGCCCATGAATCAATGATGACCCCGTGCCGTTCGGGCCATGGACGGCCTTCTTCACGAAAACGGTCGGAAATCCCCCACAGGCCGCTTTCTTCGCCGACATGCGCATCGGGGTCGCGCACGAAATCAACCTTCGAAAGCGAACTCCAACCGGTGTAGGTGATTGCCGCCGAGCGGTCTTTTACATACCCGAGAATCTTGTCGCGCGGCGGATCGAGTGGAAACAGTTCGGGGAAGAAAGAAAGGGCAACGGTGAGTATACCCATTGCCGTTGCCGCGCTTCGCTCCCGCCGTCCTTCTGCGACGAGAAGGGCGCCGCAGGCCATTACCGTTGCATTGAGAAGAACGGCAACCTCGCCGGGGAGTGTCTCGAACAGCACGAGAAACAGAATTACACCGCCCGCCGATCCGAGAAGATTGGCACCGTAGTAAGTTCCTGCGGCATTTTTTCGTACCGCAAGAAGATGGCTGACGGTGAGGCCGATAAAAAAGAACGGTAAGAAAAGAAGGACCGCCAAAGACACCAGTTCCCCTATGCGCGCGCCGAGAGAGATCCGAGAAGCAAGAAGCGCCTCGCTTACCGGTGCGACATGAGTTATCAGAAAGTAAGAGAGCGCGGTGATGAGCGACGAAAGGGTCATGAGGCGGGAGGGTGTTGACGGGTTGTCCACGGGTTGCCGGTAGGAGAGTACTACGCCTGCTACGGCGAACCCGAGCAGAGCGGTGCTAATAATGAGGAACCCGAAGTGATACCACTGAATCACCGAGAACACCTTGGTGAACGAAAGTTCGAGCGACAAAAGCGCTGCGGAGAAAAGGAAAAGCGCGATCCATTCTCGGAGAACTCGCGATATCATAAAAGCCTCGACAGGGAACTACCGTCATGTATGCCATAACAACAAAGAACGGCAGCCGCCCGCTCGGACGACCGCCGCCCCGAAAGGTAGATGCTGATCCTTTCTTCTGCCCTACCAGTCCTCATAGACCGGTCATGGTAAGAAAAAGTTTCCGTCCCCCGTTTTTTCACAGGAGGTGTGTAAACCCTTTTTGTTCCAACCATTCGGTAATACGCCGAATTTCTTGATGATCGGCGAGGTCAGCGGCAAGGATGGCATCCTCGGTCGCCACGATGAACTGACCGTTCTTTCGAAACACGAAAATAGGGCGGGAGGTAAGGTTGATGACGAGATTCCCGCGGCTTTCGATGAAGTGGGCGGGGCCGCGGGCGGCATTCCCCTCGGAGTCTTGGGGAAGAAGTTCGTGGTAGGTCGCCCAACTGCCGATGTCGCTCCATCCAAAGTCGCCGACTACCGAGAAGAGCGGTGCAGAAGTCTTTTCCATGACCGCATAGTCTATCGAGATGCTCCGTATCCGGGCATACTCTTCGGCAGAAACCCGTTCGGGATCGGGAAGCGCTTGTATTGCGGCGGCGATGTCGGAGGCATGCTCGGCGATTTCCTGTTCCATGCGTTCGAGACGGAACAGGAAGATACCGCCGTTCCAGAGATAGTCACCGCTTATGAGAAATCGTTCGGCACGAGCGCGGTCGGGCTTTTCCTCGAACCGTTTGACCGAGTGGACTCCCGGCGCAATCTCCGGACCGATATTGATGTAACCGTAAC
>CALITV010000262.1 GCA_938048925.1 uncultured bacterium
CCTCGACGCGATGGAACGGCTCATGCTGCGCCTTCCCGAACTGGTCGCCGTGCCCCTTTCGGTAAACGCTCTGCGCGAGGACCTGCAGGTGAGTCACAAGGCGGTGTCGCACTGGCTCGACATCTTCGAGCGGCTCTATGCCATTGCCCGCATCGCCCCCTTCGGCGGTCCGGCCATCCGGGCGGTCAAGAAGGAGCGCAAACACTACCATTTCGACTGGACGCTCGTACCCGATCCTGGCAAGCGGTTCGAGAACATGGTGGCGCTCCACCTGCTAAAATACGCCGCCTACCGCGAGGACACCGAGGGCTACGACATGGATGTGCGCTACTTCCGCGATGTGGATGGGCGCGAGGTCGACTTCGTACTGTTGCAAGACCGCAAACCTATTCTCTTTGTCGAGTGCAAGTACGGCGACGACGATATCGCGCGGGGGCTCCGCTATCTATCGGCCAAATATCCGAAGGTGCCTGCTTATCAGATCCATTTCGAGGGGAAGAAAGACTATCTGACCCCCGAAGGTATCCATGTCTGCCCCGCCATCGATCTTCTGCGCGAGTGGGTCTGACCGCTACTTCCCGCACCCGGGGAAGTTCTCGACGAACTTGACCTTGATATCGGGGAAATTCTCGACCACCTTCACTTTGTAGTCGGGGAAATTCTGGACTATCTTCCAGAGCCCCGGCTTGTCGGGAAAGTTTTCGACGATTTTCACCTTGAGGTCGGGGAAGTGTTCGACGATCTTCACCGTCACATCGGGAAAATTCTCGACGAACTGTATTTTGCCGTAGAGTTGACACGGCGCCGGCTTTGCCTTCGCCGCCTCGGCGCACGCCGAGAACATCGCCAGTAGCCGCTCCCGCGCATCGTCCGATCGGCTCACCGGCCGTTCCGATAGGTTGAGCAGGAACACCGCGGCGAATATCATCCCAAAACCAACGACATTTTTCATGAGTTTTTTCCTTTCTTGCTGTTGACACCCCATTATATCGTTCTCGTATCCTCAATGCAATTGTTCCTTTTGCTTGCTTTTAGCAGCCGGCCGCATACAATCATTTTCATCCGAAATACACAACGGAGGAATCCATGCGTTTTACGGGAATATTGACCGCCTGTTCACTGCTCGTTGGATGCGATGTCATCAGCACCGACATATCGGTCCACTATCCCTTTGACAAGGACAAACCGGAGGAATACTCCATCAGCATAGACGAGGCAATGGAAAACCTCAACACCGCCATCAACCAGCAAACCGAGAAACTGGTCACCTTGAAAACTGACACCTCCTCTTTCCCGGCCGGCTCTGAAATCTCGGTCGACACGGCCCTTTCGCTCGACAATATGCTCAAACTGATTGCCGGTGAGACGGTGTCCCTTACCGTGATGGTCACCGCCTTCTATCAAGGCACAACGCAGACCGAGCAACAAAACCTTTCTTTCAGCATCTGCGACTTCGTAAGATACAAGACGCAAGGAGTCACCACTGAATTCGAATTTTCCGATGTCCACATGGTGATCCGGGCACTCGACACATACTGCGTGGATTCCGACAAAGATGGCATCTATGACCCGTTCGATCCCTCGATAAGTGCGGAGATAAAAAAGACCTTAGAAAAACCGTACCTCTATGTCACCCACCGCACCACCCCTAAAGCGATACAACTCTCGAGCAACAAGAACCTATCGAAATACAAGAGTCTTCTCAACAAAATCCGCTCGGGGACGCTTGACGAATTACGGCTTACCGTCTCTGAGAAGCCGGCGGGGCTTTCGTTCAGCGAGAGCGCGGCAACGGAAACCTCCTTTGTCATGAGCGCCGCGTTCTTCGTTCAACCGGTCAAGGATTGTACCGATGATACAGAAAACCTTGTATGTGTCGGTACCGATTTCTCCGAGGAACGCAATCCGGTCGATTTTTACGCCGACATTACCGATCCGGAAACCGGCGTCAACCCTTACTGGATCGGGACCTTCGGCAACGCCGACGTGGACGAGGGAGACACGCTGAAACTCATTTACACCTATGACGGCAACAACATCCTCCAGAAGGCGATTAAGAACCTCGATTTTCAGATCGGCATCAAATCGTGGTACAAGATAAAACCGGGGGCACAACGGCCGTCGGGCATTTTCAAGGCGTCGGTCGAGGCAACCTTCTTCTTCTCGGTCGAGCCGCTTCGGTGATCGGCATCTCTCTTATTCCGTGAGGAGAATCATGAACGCTTTCATCTGGGACATTTCCCCAACCATCGTGACATTGGGCCCACTCCAACTGCGCTATTACGGCATTCTCTTCGGTCTCACCCTCCTTATCGGCTACTGGCTTTTCCAGAAACAACTCGCCCGCTACGGTTATCCCGAGAAAATGGCGGAGCAGTACCTTATCTGGGGCGTTCTCGGCGTCATCATCGGCGCACGGCTCGTCCACTGCTTCTTCTACGAACCCGACTATTACCTGCGGAACCCCGGCGAGATCATCAAGGTCTGGAAAGGCGGCATCGCCAGTCACGGTGCCACGCTCGGTCTTTTTCTCACCGCCATCTGGTTTATTCGCAAACACAAAATGCCCTTTGTGAAACTCGGCGATGCCATCGTCTTTGCGGCGGCGGTCGGTGCCACGCTCGTCCGCATCGGCAACTTTATGAACAGCGAGATCGTCGGTCGTATCACCACGGTCTCGTGGGGCGTCAAATTCCTGAGAAACCCAGACGATCTCGAGATTGCCCACCGGGCCGCCGCCGCCGCCGGTGCTTCATGTGAACGAAACGATATCCAGTGTCTTATCGAATACTGGCCGGTGCGTTATCCAAGTCAACTGTTCGAAGCACTTGGCGGTCTTACGGTGCTCTCAGTGCTTCTGGCGACGGTCTATTTCCTAAAAGGCAAGAATCGCCCCGGCATCTTTTCGGGAATGTTTCTCACTCTCTATTTCACCTTTCGGTTCTTCATCGAATTCATCAAGGAGTTTCAGGAAGAATACCGTATCGGCGCCACGCTCACCATGGGACAGTGGCTCTCGCTGCCGTTCATTGTCGTCGGGTTGTGGTTCCTCATCCGATCGCTTCGTAACGATCCGGAACCGATGCCGGATCCGGCGACGGCGACCTCTTCCACGGGGAAGAAACGGGACGGCGCGCACCGGCGATAGTGCGGCCGGCCTTACGAATAGAGCCTCATATATATAGAATCGCGTCCGGTCCGCCGGCGCAGTTCCTCAGCCATCTCCCTGATCGTCGCGGCGGAGAAGGGAGGCGTTTTTTGCGCCTCTTCGCTCCATGCGTGGTCGGGAACGAACTGCTGGAGATATACGATTGCATTCGCCGGCACGAGATCCATCATCGCCTCGAGGGTTTCAACCCCGTCAATAACGCCGGGATACATGGTGATGCGGTACTCGATCGTAACCCGCGCAGCAGCAAGAATCTCTCTCGTCGTCCGAAGCCGTTCACGAATATCGCAGGCGCCCGCCCTCGATCCGAGAATATGGTAGCGTTCCGGTGTCGTCTTGAGATCGACGGCGACATAGGAAAGGAACGGAAGCATCGTCTTCACAAACACGGGGGCGAGCCCGTTGGTGTCGAGTTTTACCTCGAGGCCGCGTTCCCTAAGCGCCTGCGCGAACGCAACAAGTCCCGGATATAGGGACGGCTCACCGCCGGTAATGACGACGCCGTCAATGAATTCGCGGCGGCGCTCGATCTCCTCCCAAAGCGCCTCCGACGGCATGAGATCCTCGTCGGCAACCTCGAACAGCGCTCCGTTGTGACAGTAAGGGCACCGAAGATTGCAACCCGGAACGAACACAATGGCTGCAACGCGATCAGGAAAATCTATAAGGGTCGTTCCCTGAAAACCAGCGCAACGAATCACCGCCGGGACCATCGGCGTCCCTGCCGACACCTCGGTCATGGGCGAGG
>CALITV010000263.1 GCA_938048925.1 uncultured bacterium
TGACGCAAACCGTTCGGTAAATGTCTGCCAATGCTGGAAACAGAGCACCGTCGTCGGCACGAGCACCGCCGCCTGCCGCCCTGCCGCGACGACCGCCATGCACCCGCGCATCGCCACTTCGGTCTTCCCGAAGCCGACATCACCGCAGAGGAGACGGTCCATGATGCGCCCCGAGGCAAGGTCTTCCAACAATTCCGCCGCGCTCCGAGCCTGATCGGGGGTATCGTGGTAGGGGAATTCGGCGGTGAATTGAGCGAGCATGTCATGGGCAAGCGGCACCGGTGTCCCCGTCCCCGCCGCCCGTTCGGCATAGAGTTGGATGATTCGCTCCGCCACCTTCTCGACCTCGCGTTCTATCTTGCCGCGCGTCGTCTCCCACGCCGCCGAACGGAGCGATGAGATCTTCGGGAAATAGCCCTCCTCGAACCGGTATTTGTAGAGCAGATGCATATTATACACCGGCAGGTAGATGCGGTCCTCGTGATCGTAGCGCAGAACGAGGCAGTCGGTCCCTCCGGCGCGGCGCATCCCTTCATAGAGCGCAATGCCGTAACGATAATGGACGACCGGCGCACCGGGAAGAAGTTCGTCGAGCAGGAGCGGTATCCGCGTCTCGTCCGGCTCTTCCGGCATCTTCTCCCGCTCCCGGCGCCGGAGCGGCGACTTCACCGTGAAGACCTGCTCGTGGAGGACTGCGAGCGGGGCCTGCGGCAAAAGGAGCACCGAGTCGGGCGACGCCCACCCTTCTCCTTCAACGAGATGGAGCGTTCCCTCTTCGAGGTCGCGTGGAAGCGTCTCGAGCGGGAGTGCCGGAAGACCGGCTGCGACGCAACGATCACCCCAGCGGACGCGTCCGCCGGTATCGGTGAAGAGAATAACCGGCTGATCGGCGAGAAGTTTCTCAAAAAGCAGTTCGGGATGCTCGCGCTCATGCGGCGACAGCTGGTAGTGCATCACCGGAAATTTCTCTATCGTCTCGGCGCTCGAAAAGAAAGAACTTATCTCGATAAGCGGGGCGGCGACCTTGTCGCGGAACGAGGCACGGAATGGAAACGGCGCAAAGACCCCTTCGGCGCGGCGACGCCGTCGCTCCGCCTCGAAGCGATCCATCTCATCGTCGAGCGCGACGGCGCACCGTACCGCCTCCCAGCGGACGACCGGCGCATCGAAGTGCTCTTCGATGACGAGGTCCCCCGCCGTGAGCGGATGGAGATCGCCCGGCAGACCGGCACCGGCGGCGATCGCCTCCTCCACCTCCATTACCCGTTTGGTCCCTTCGCCCGCAAGGAGCGACGCGCACCGTTCCCGCCATTCGGGCACCGGTAGCCGGTTTACGATACGGGAAAAGACTTTCACCTCTCCCACTTCGCCGAGGTTCCGCTGGCTCGTGAGCGAAAAGCGATTGATCCGCTCGACCTTTTCGTCGAAGAGTTCGATACGCCATCCTTCGTCCGGCTCGATGCCTGCGATATCCACTATGTCACCGCGCACCGCGAATTCGCCGAACGAGCGGACGAGGGGCACAGGTTCGTAGCCGCGCTCCGCGAAATCACGAGAAAGCGTGGAGGAGGAAAGCGGCGAGCCGGGAGCGATGCGCAGAAAACCTTTCCCGAGCGCCGACGGCAGACGGAATCTCCGGGAGAGCGGCGTTACTATCACGACTCCCCTCCCGGCCCCCGATATGCGGAGAATCCGCTGTTCCCATGCGGCGTCATAGGCACCCCGCTCCATGAGAAGAAAGGGCGGAAGAAACACCTCGCAGGGAGTTCCGAAAAAGCCGAGAGCACGCGCAAGGAGCGCCGCTTCACGGTGACCGGGTACCTCTACGACGAGCCGGCGGTGCTCGACGGCGAAACGGGCGACGAGATAGGGCACCGCCTCGGGAGCCGTCTCGATGAAGCGTGTCGTGCGCCCGTCGTCCATACCTTTTCTCCGTCGGGGAATTCATTGTAGCGGGGAGACGCCGTTTTTCCAGAAAACGAATCGCCGCAATAAAAACGGTGTTCTCGTGTTACGAAAAGGGCGTATTGGTGGAGTTGACCGCCGAGTAGGGCAACGGTATACTAGTGAGAAAGATTTGCTCAAAATACGAATTGAGGAGAAACCTCGGGAGAAATCCATGAAATCGAAGATGAAACTTATGGCCGCCGTCGGGATGACCCTCCTCGTTACGGCGGCATGTGAAGAAAAAGCGACCAGCGCCTGCGGCGGCGCCTGCCGCGATGTCGCCGATGCGACGGCACTCACCGCAGCACTCGCCGACGGGACCGGGTGCATCTGTTTGCTCGAAGGAACTTTCACCGGCCAGTTTACTGTCGCCAAACCGGTCACGATGACCGGACTCGGGAAAGAAAAGTCGCTCCTCTCTTCGAACGCCGGCAGCCCGCTCACCGTCCGCACGGGCAATGTCAACCTCTCGCGCTTTGGGGTAGCCATGTCGCTTGCCGGTGCCTCCGAGACGCCGGCGATCAAGATCGAGCCGGCCGGCCAGACACCGATCGAGAACATCATTCTCTCTGACATCGCAGTGAACGCCGTGAACGGCGGCGGCCTGCGCGCCGGTAAGGTGCGAAACCTCGCGTTGTCGAAACTCGGCGTCACCGCCGACGGGCGCGGCATCGTGCTCGTAGATGGAACGACCGCCACCGTCTCGGAAACCACCGTGAGCGATTGCGGCAAGATGGGGATCGCCTTCGCGAACGGAGCGAAAGGGATGCTGGTGAACTCGACCCTCCAGCGCAACGGCCAGACCGGCCTTTGGATACAAGAAACGGCCGAAATCCGCGTCAAGGATTCCACTTTCGCGGAGAACGCGGTCGCCGGCATCAATATCGTGAACGCAAAGAACATCCTCATCGAAGGGAACACCGTTGTCCGCGCCGCGAAACCGGCGGCCGGCAAAGAGGGTGCCGACGGCATCGTCGTCTATACCCCGGAACTCGCGGGGGACCCGATCATGGCAGGCGACCCTATTATGCAGCGAGCCTTCACCCTCAAAGGGGTTGCCATCGAAGACAATCCACGCGCCGCCCTCATCTTCGACGGCACCGCCTCCTCGGCGGGTAAAGAACTCAAGAACATCCTTCTCGAAGATGTCTCCATCCTCCGCATGGCCTACGGCATCATATTCCAGAACGGCGTCGCGCCGACCGGCTACCGCGAACAGGTGACCGAGGACTTTTCAGCGAATTATGAGACGGGCGGCGACAACGGAACCGATGAAAGTTCCCTCTTGGCCGATGGCGAGGAGGTTCCCGATATGGACACACCCGAGGCAAACCCCGATCAGCCGCTCCCCATCGAGAACGAGGCCGAGTCGTTCTGATATCTTCCCGCCGGTTTGATTGCCAACCGCCCTGTTTCGCGCTAGACTGACGCGACAGTAACGAGACAACGACACGCAGCCGATGCTCCGTCTTCAAGATATCGCCAAATCGTTCGGCGGACGAACGCTTTTCTTGGGCGTCACGCTCACTCTCTCGAAGAGGCGCACCGCGCTCGTCGGGGTGAACGGATCAGGCAAGACGACTTTT
>CALITV010000264.1 GCA_938048925.1 uncultured bacterium
TGTCTTGTCGTCAATGAAACGAATCATCCTAACACCGGTCGTGTTCGGTGTCAAAAGAAATCAGTCCCGCGGACCGAAGAGGATCGTGCCGAGGCGGACGATGGTGGCCCCCTCCTCGATGGCGACCTCGAAGTCATGTGACATTCCCATGGAGAGTTCGCGGAAGAGCGCCTTGTCCGCCTTCTCTTCGTGCACGATGCGGTCACGTAGTTCGCGCACGCGGCGGAAGTAGGGGCGTACCTCCTCCGGTTCGAGGAACGGAGGAAGCGTCATGAGACCGCGCACCTCCAGTCGGTCGAGTGCCGTAACGGCACGGTAGAGCATCACCGTCTCTTCGACGGCGGCACCCCCTTTACTCGGCTCCTCGCCGATGTTGACCTGCAGGAGTATCGGCATCTTGGCAATGCGGCTCTTTCCGGCCTGTTTTTGTATCTCCTCGGCGAGATGCAGCGAATCAACCGAGTGGATGCATTCGACCTTGTCAATGAGATATTTTACTTTGTTGGTCTGAAGCCGCCCGATGAAATGCCAGCGGATGTCGGCATCGCGGAGCGCTTCATATTTTTCAAGAAGCTCTTGTACATAGTTTTCTCCAAAGAGAGTCGTCCCGGCGCGGCGCAAAAGCTGTATCTTCTCGACCGGCTGCCCTTTCGAGACGGCGAGCAGACGCACCTCGTCGGTACGACGGCCCGCGCGGTGCGCGGCCTCGCCGATCCGGCGCCACACCTCTTTGAGCAGTGTCACTTCCCGTTCCATCGGTCACCCCTTCACTACGGCCAGCGGTTTCAGTTCGACACGTATCTTCACGAGATCGCTCTGCGCCTCCATGACCGCGGAGATGTCTTTGTACGCTCCCATCGCTTCTTCGAGATCGGCGCGCCGGAAGAGCGAATGGATAATGCCCTGCGATTCGAGGCGGTAGACTTCGTCATCGAACTTCAACTTCTTCACGGCCTCCCGTCGCCCCATCTTGCGGCCGGCGCCGTGGGCGCACGAGTGGAAACTATCGGGGTTTCCCAACCCTTCGACGATATAACTCGGCGATCCCTGCGAACCGGGGACGATGCCGACGAGCCCCGCCGTCGCCTTGGTCGCTCCCTTGCGGTGAACCATCACCTTCCTGCCGAAGTGCTCCTCTTCCTCGGCGTAGTTGTGCGCGATGTTGATGAGCGGCAGAAATCCAACCGGCCCGAAGATGTCGATGAAAATCTCCTTGAGCCGTTCCATCATGAGCCGCCGGTTGTTGAAGGCGAACTCGACGCAGTAGTACATCTCGCGCAGGTAGCGCTGCCCCTCATCCGAGTGAATGCGCAAAAAATCGAGTTGCCAGTTCTTTGGCAGGCGTTCGCCTCTTTTGTCGTTCTCGTGCCCCGCCACCTTGTTGTAGTGTTCGGCCACCTTGAGCCCGATGTTGCGGCTTCCCGAGTGGACCATGAGCCAGATGAAGCCGTCGCTGTCGCACTGCATCTCGATGAAGTGGTTACCGCCGCCGAGCGTGCCGACTTGATGTCGTGCGCTGTCGTACTCCCGCTCGACAATTGGCATATCGCTTTCGAGAGGCGGCATCCAACGCTCCTCTTGCGGGCGTTTATGGTGGTTGAACCCGACCGGTATCGCGCGGCGAACCAGTGTGAGAAACTGCTCGAGTTTTTTTCGCTCCATCTGCGATCGTTCGAGCGAACTCTTCACCGCACACATGCCGCAACCGATATCCACCCCAACGGCGTTGGGAACAACCACCTGCTCAGCCGCAAGTACGCCCCCGATCGGCATTCCATAACCTTCGTGACAGTCGGGCATGACGGCGATATGGTGGAACGCGAATGGATGTTCGGCAAGATGCGCCAATTGTTCGCGCGCCCCCGGTTCGATGTCGCGGCACCAACTGTACACCGGGACACGACCGCCGACGATGACCTCGGGCATACCTCCTCCGTTATGGTTCGTCGCCGATTTTATCCGAAGCAGGGAACGGAGGCAAGATAAGCAACTGCTTAATCCGACGAAATGTACCAAAAGACAACCGTTCTCACTGATGCCGTTGATTTTTCAGGGAAACGCGTTACTATGATTCGTCACTACGGGGAAGACCGATGAAGACCTTTCTCACGGCATTTCTCATTGCGTTTGCGTTTGTTGCGTTCGTGACACCGATCCTCATCCACTACGGACTCAAGTGGGGTCTGGTGGATGTCACCAACCGGCGCACCATCCACCGCGGTCGCATCCCGCGGATCGGCGGGGTTGGTATTGCTTTGGGAACGATTTTGCCTCTCGTACTACTCTACTTTTACCACAATAATGTGTCAGAGGTCTTCTTCGAAACATCCGCCAATCCACTCGTCGTCATCGGCGGCGGATTGCTCATCAGCGGTCTCGGTCTCCTCGACGACGCGAAGAATGTGCCGGCCAAGTGGAAGTTCCTCTTCCAGATAGCGCTCGCCGTCGGCGCCTACTATCTCGGCTTCATGATAGACCGCGTCTATACACCGTGGGGATTTGTCGAATTTGGTTATTTCTCTCTGCCGATTACCATCCTCTGGATCGTCGGCATCGTGAACGCCTTCAATTTGATAGACGGGATGGACGGTCTCTCCTCGGGCATCGCCTTCTTCGTCTCGATAACGATATTCGTCCTCGCGCTCCACAACATGGTCGAGTTCGTGGCCCTCATTTCGGCGGCACTTGCCGGAGCGGTGGTCGGATTTCTCCTTTACAACTTCAACCCTGCCAAAATCTTCATGGGCGACTCGGGTTCGATGTTCATCGGATTCATTCTCGCGGTGCTCTCACTCAAGGGGGCATCGAAACATTCGACGCTCGTTTCGGTCCTCGTTCCAATCATTGCGATGGGAATACCTATTCTCGACACTACGCTTGCCTTCGTGCGCCGTTTCCTTCGTAACCAGCCTATTTTCATGGCCGATCGCCAGCACATTCATCATCTGCTCCTCTCGAAGGGATGGAACCAACGGCGTGTCGTGATGACGCTCTACGGTATCTCTATCTTTTTCACCGCGATCGCCCTCTTCGCTATGTTTCTCAAGGACCGCGAGGCATTCCTCATCCTCGCCGCGTTTTCGGTGGTCATCGTCGTCATCATCACCAAACTTGGTTACCTCGACATCCTGCTCAGCCGCTACCGTACGAATCGCGAACAGCAACTCGAACGCCGCCTCGAGGAAACGCTCTCTCGTCAAATCGCCCGCTTGCCCCTTCGCGAGATGGAGACGCTCATCTTCGATCTGCCGGTCAAAGGCTTTGCGGTAATAACCGTTGGCGGCGCCCCGCTCTTTTCGTCTGGGGAAGCTGACCCGATCAACTTTCTCGATATTCAAGCCGACGGCGAACATTTCCTGCGCCTCTACTGGAACGGGGTGGTGCCTGCGATCAATGCACGCGAGGCGATTATGCTCGCGCTCATTGCCAAGTCGCTCATTCGGTATTTTAGTGTCACCGGCAAGGAGTCGGAGAATCCTATCCTCTCCGGTCATTGACAAAGCAATTTCCCTTCTTATAAATGCTTGCTAGCAACAATTTCTGTTGACGAGGTAGTTTGCGATGCGTTATCTCATCATTGGTGGTGTCGCCGGCGGCGCGAGCGCCGCGGCGCGTCTGCGGCGCGACGACGAGCATGCCGAGATCGTTCTCATCGAGCGTGGAGAACATATCTCTTACGCCAACTGCGGGCTTCCCTACTACATCGGGGGAACGATCCGCGATCGTAATAATCTCTTTGTTCAGACGCCGGCGTCGTTCTCTTCCCGGTTCAACATCATCGTGAGAACGCGGCATGAGGCACTCGTCATAGATCACGCGGCTAAGGAGGTCGAGATCCTCGATCACCAGAGCGGCAAACGGTATCGGGAACGATACGACAAACTGTTGCTCGCACCGGGTGCCGAACCGGTGCACCCGCGTATTCCCGGCATTGATTCGCCCGGGATCTTCACCCTGCGATCAGTCAGCGATACCGACCGTATCGCCGCCTTCATTGCCGAAAAGCGGCCGCAGCATGCGGTCGTCATCGGTGCCGGTTTCATTGGGCTCGAAATGGCAGAAAATCTTCACCAGCGCGGGATCCGGACTACTATTGTCGAGGCGGCTGAGCAGGTGATGACCCCGCTCGACTATGAGATGGCGGCGCTCGTTCACCAACACCTCAAAACCAAGGAGGTCGCGTTTCACCTTAAGGATGGTGTCTCGTCGTTCGGTGCAGAACGCGAAACACTCGTAGTGAATCTCTCGAGCGGTCGGGCGCTCCGCACCGATCTCGTTATCCTCTCGATTGGGGTGAGGCCCGACAGCCGCCTTGCGCGCGAAGCGGGTCTTGCGCTCGGACCGCACGGCGGCATTCTGGTAGACGAATTCATGCGCACCAGCGATCCCTCAATTTTCGCGGTGGGAGACGCAATAGAGTTCATAAGCCCGCTCACCGGCACCCCGACACCCGTCTATCTTGCCGGGCCAGCCAACAAACAAGCGCGCATCGCCGCCGATGCGATGGTTTTCGGGCGCGCCGATCCCTACCGCGGTGCCATCGGCACTGCAATCGCGAAGGTGTTCGATCTCACCGTGGGGGCTACCGGTTTTTCCGAAAAAGCGCTCCGTGCCGCCAAGATTCCCCACCGATCGCTCATCGTCCACGGTGCTTCCCATGCCGGTTATTATCCCGATGCGCTCCCCATGACCCTCAAGATAACCTTTGCTCCCGACACCGGCCGTCTCCTCGGTGGACAGGTGATCGGCTACGAAGGTGCCGATAAGCGGCTCGATGTTCTTTCCACCATCATTCAGCGCGGCGGAACGGTGGATGATCTTGCACGCTTCGAGCATGCCTATGCTCCTCCCTACTCTTCGGCAAAAGATCCCGTCAACATCGCCGGATTCGCCGCACGCAATGTACTCGACGGCAAAACCGATGTCATGGGGTGGGACGAACTCTTTCACACCGACCGATCACGCCTCTTTCTCCTCGATGTTCGCACACCGGAAGAGTTTGCGCTCGGCACAATCGAAGGGGCGACCAACATACCGCTCGACAACCTCCGCGGGCGCCTCGGCGAACTCCCAACGGACCGGCGCATCGTCGTTTTCTGTGGTGTCGGGCTGCGCGGCTATCTCGCAACGCGGATACTCCGTCAGCGGGGCTTTTCCGATGTAGTGAACCTTTCGGGCGGCTACAAAATATGGGAACACGCGGTGCAAAAACAGTCGAACGAAGATATCTTTGCCGGTGACCGCATAAGCAACGACGATCTTATCGTGACCAAAACATCCCCTCCCGTTCCGGCCACAGCAATCACCGTTGATGCCTGCGGTCTCCAGTGCCCCGGCCCTATCCTGCGTCTCAAACAAGAGGCCGACCATGCTCCCGATGGGACGCGGTTCACCGTGACCGCAACCGATCCCGGATTCCGGCGTGATGTCGCGGCATGGTGCCGCGTTACCGGACACCGGCTCCTTTCGCTCACCGAAGAAAAAGGCAAAATAACTGCCGATATTCAGATACGAAAAGAAGAGACGGCGCCGGCACCGACCTCCGTTTCTTTCCATGGCAAAGGAAAAACGATCGTTGTCTTCTCGAACGATCTCGATCGTGCACTCGCCTCGTTCGTTATCGCGAATGGCGCTGCGGCGATGGGACGACCGGTAACGATGTTCTTCACCTTCTGGGGACTCAGCGTCATCAAGCGCCGGAGCGCTCCATCGGTCGCAAAAGATCTCCTCGGGCGCATGTTCGGCTGGATGCTCCCCTCTTCTTCGTACGGTCTTGCTCTCTCGAAACTCAATGTTCTCGGCATTGGTCCCCGACTCATGCGCTATCGTATGCGCACCAAGCAGATTGCTTCGCTCGAAGAGATGATCGCCACCGCACGACACAATGGCGTCCGACTCGTTGCCTGTCAGATGTCTATGGATGTCATGGGGGTTACCAAAGAGGAGCTGCTCGACGGCGTCGAGATCGGCGGTGTTGCTACCTATCTCGAACAGGCGGAGCATGCCGATACCAACCTCTTTATCTGAGACAACCGGCGCTCTTGACAACTCGATTTCCCGACACTAGACTGATGCCAGTGTGGTGAAAGAGGCCGTGACGTGACGACGAAAACGACACCCGAAACGAAGACCGAACAGAAGAACAAGTTGCGGGAGTACCGCGAGAACAATCTCATCAGCAAGAGCGAACTCGCGCGCAAGGCAGGCATCACGCTCGTGACGCTCGACCGCATCGAAAAAGGGTATCCCTGCCGCATGGCGACCAAACGGAAGATCCTCGATGCGCTCGGCATCGCCACCGAGGTTTCCGACAAGATATTTCCCGGAGAAGAGTAGCCTCTCTACGCGGTTTTGCACACATTCCGCGGAATAAGTTGACTCGTCTTTCTGTTTACTATAACGTCGTTCTTTGATGCAGAACAAAAACGGAGCATCGTTATGCACCCGATTCCATTTTTGACGGAGGCCTTCGCGACAGCGACGACCGGCATCTCGATCGTCGAGGTGGTTCGCAACTCTTCGCTCGTGGTCAACTGCGTCCTCGGATTCCTCGTCCTCCTCTCGGTCCTCTGCTGGGGCGTCATCATCTTCAAATTCATCCAGCACCGTAAGGCGGTCATCGCGACCGAACAGTTCATCGACCTCTTCTGGAAGAACAGCGATTTTCAGGAAGTGTACCGGAAGAGCGAGAAGATGCAGGATTCACCCATCGCAACGGTGTTTCGCTCCGGCTACACCGAGTTCTTCGAGACGAAGCGCTCGTGGGAAGCGAAGGGCATTCATGTCATCGGTTCGAAGGTGGATGAACTCGTGGCCAACATCGAGCGAGCAATGAAGCGTGAATCACAAACGCGCAACCAGCTGCTCGAGAATTCGCTCACGCTCCTCGCGACGACCGCTTCGGCGGCGCCGTTCATCGGCCTGTTCGGCACCGTGTGGGGCATCATGGACGCCTTTCATGTCATCGGCAAGACCGGAAACGCGACGCTCGGCACCATCGCTCCGGCCATCTCCGAGGCGCTCATAGCGACCGCCTTCGGCCTTGCCGCCGCGATACCGGCCGCAATATTCTACAACTACTTCACGAGCAACCTACAGAAACTCGAAGGGGAGGCGGCCAACATCACGAGCGACTTTCTCAACTCGATAAAACGGAGCCTTGTCTGATGTCCTTTACCGGAGGAAACGGCAAGAAGCGGCGACCGCTTGCCGAGATAAATATCACGCCGATGGTTGACATCATGCTCGTGCTCCTCATTATTTTCATGGTGGCAGCGCCGATGATCGAGCAGGGGGTTGATCTCGACCTCCCGCAAACCGAGACGATACCGATCGAGGACCCGAAAGACAAGTTCATTCTCCGCGTTTTCAAGAACGAGAAGATATTCATCGAAAAGACCGAGATCCAGATCAAGGAACTCGAAACGAAACTCAAGACCAACGCGAAATTGCAACAGGATAAGGAACTCTACCTCTACGCAAGCCGGCGGCTCTCGTACGGCTTTGTCGTCCGCATTATGGCAATTGTCAAGAAAGCGGGCGTTCCGAAAATATACCTCGTCACCGATCCGCTCGAGGAAGAGGAGACATGAACCGCGCCTACCTTTTCGCGCCGCAGGTGTTCGCCGAGGAACAGAAAAATCTCAAGCGGTTCACCATCGCGTCGGTCGGACTGCACATCATGGTCGTCACCACGATCGTCGCCGCCGGCTCGATCCTCGACCTCTCGCCGAAAATAGAGTTCGAGGCGGTCGAGGCACGCCTCGTGCGCTTCGGCGAGAAGCCGCGCGACAAGAAGTTGTTGCCACGCATCGTCAAAGAGAAAACCCCTGCTCCTGCCGTTACCGGCCCCGGCAACACACTGACCGATAAAGAAAAGGAAAAGACGAAACAAGAGAAGAAGGAACCGGAGAAGAACACGGAGAAGCCGAAGAAACCGGCGAGTCTCGATTCGCTCCTCGGTAGTGCGCTCGACGATATCAAGAAGGACGCCCGGGCCGAGGTCTCCAAGGAGGGCTCTCCCGACGGTGTTCCCGACGGCGAAATCACCGATCCGGCGCTTGCGATGAAAGGAAATCTCTATATCCGGCAGATCTCGGCCGTCATCCGGCGCAACTGGCGTATCCCGTCGCTCATCGCGGCGGAGGAGATTCCCGCGCTCAAGGCCGAGATATTCTTCCGCATCACCCCGGAGGGGGAGATCTACGATCTGCGCCTCGTGACGCCGTCGGGTAACCGTCACTTCGATGCCTCGGTGCTCGAAGCGGTAAAATTGACGGCGACGATCCCCTTGCCCGATGACAAAAAACTGAAGAAATATGTGCTTACGGAGGGATTACAATGGCAATTCACCTCAAGTGCGCTCTGACCGCAATTTTCATCGTTGTGTTTCTCTGGGCGGTTCCGGCGGCGGCCCAACTCAAGGGCGAGGTGCGTGACGGCACCCTCGTCGCCTATGCGATCGCGGTGCCGGCGGCGACCTTCGCCGGCGATGCCAAGAACGACCTTGCGCGGACGATTACCGAAGTGCTCCGCCGCGACCTTGCCTTTACCGGCTATTTCGATGTCCTCGACGAGAAATCGTTCGTCGAGGGGCCCGATGTTCCGGCGGAAAAAGTGAATTTCAAAAACTGGCTACAGGTCGGCGCCAAGGGGCTCGTGAAGGTGGCTCTCAGCGGCACCGATCCGGTCGAGATGGATGCGCAGGCATTCACCGTCGCCGACGGCAAGAAACTTCTCCACAAAAAATACAAGGCGGCGCCGGCGGGGCTGCGCACTGCGACGCACAGTTTCGTCCGTGATCTCGTCTATGCGCTCACCGGAGAGAAACTCAAGTTCTTTTCGAGCCGTATCGCTTTCGTCGAAAAAGAGGGAAAGACCTACAAACTCATGGTCGCCGACTTCGATGGCGCGAATGCGAAAACCATTCTCGCCAGCGACAAGATCATCACGCTCCCCAGTTGGTCGGCCGACGGCGCACGTATTTTCTACACCGCTTACACGAGCGGGGAACCCTACCTCTACGCCTACGATCTCAAAGCGCAGAAGGCGACACTCATTTCCGATCATCCGGGACTCAATACCTCCGCATCCGCTTCGCCCGACGGCAAGAGCATCGCGCTGAGGCTTTCGAAGGACGGCAACGCCGAGATCTACCTCATGAACCTCACGACGAAGGCGCTCACGCGACTCACGAGCAACCTCGCGATAGACACCGCTCCGAGTTTCAGCCCCGACGGCAAGGCGATCGCGTTCGTTTCGAACCGCTCGGGCGATCCGCACATCTACCGCCTCTTCATAGACGACCCGGGGCGCGTCGAACGGTTGACCGATCAAGGACGCTACAATCAAGATCCCGATTACAGCCCCGACGGACGCCACATCGTTTTCACGGGGCGCGACGAGTTCTTCATGTTCGATCTGTTCCTCTTCGATCTTCAGTCACGCACCATCAGCCGTATCACCCAGAAGCAGGGCAAGAACGAAAATCCCAGATTCTCTCCCGACGGTAAACTCATCCTCTTCTCGTCGGACCGCACCGGGAAACATACGCTCTGGGTAACCAACCTTCCGGGCGACCGTCAGATGCAGATCTACAACGGCACCGGCGAGGCGATTACGCCGGCGTGGTCACCTGAAATAACCCTGACTTACTAAAGGAGGATTCCATGAAAAAAACGACGATTGTCATAGCAATCATCGCATTTGCGGCTCTTTTTATCACCCCATCGTGCCGTATGAAGCCACCGGAGGAGGAGCGGATGCTCGCCGAGAAGGCCTTCCGAGACGCCCTTTCGGGAAAAGACTGTGCCCGCGAAAACTATCTCGCCGCCGAAGAACTGCTCAACCAAGCGCGCGAGGCAGTCAACGCCAAGCAGTACGACAAGGCGAAGGATCTCTTTCTCGCCGCCAAGAAAAAGGCTGACGAGATCGCCGAGTATGTCCGCACCCATCCCGAGGAGTGCAACCCGCAGGCACAAAAGAAGGGCAACGGTGATGAAGTGAAAGATGCAGAGTTTACCGAAGAAACCGTCTCCTACGATCCGAAAAATCCGAACATGCGGTTTCCCGTCATTCACTTCGACTTCAACGAGGCAACGATACGCGATGAGGACATACCACTCATCAAAATCATGGCCGAATGGATGACGAACTTTCCCGAGGCCGCGATCCGCATCGAGGGGCACGCCGACGAGCGGGGTAGCGTAGACTACAACCTTTCGCTCGGCGAACGACGCGCGCAGGCAGTCCGCGACGAACTGCTCAAAAACGGCATAGATACCAAGCGTCTCCGCGTCGTTTCCTATGGCGAGGAGCGGCCACTCGATCCGCGCAGCACCGAAGAGGCGTGGGCGAAAAACCGCCGTGCCGAGTTCACGCGGGCAAATTAACAGTCGTTCGAGGAGGGGGGTGCGTCATGCGGACGATTTTCATCGCTATGACGCTGTGTTTGCTCGGCGAACTCTTCGCCGCGGTGCGCGAGCCGGCGCGTGCGGGGCAGTGGTACCCCACCGATCCGGCGGCTCTCGATGCCGAGGTGGACCGCCTCTTCGCCGGTGTTCCGAAAGACAATCCGACCTATACACTCGATCCGTTCGTCATCATCGCGCCGCACGCCGGCTATGCCTACTCGGGGCGCACCGCGGCGCATGCCTTCGCCGGACTCAGGCCGAACCAGTTCGAACTCGTTATCGTTATCGGCACCAGTCATTCGTTCCAGTCGGGGGTCGTGGCGCTCTCTCCCGCCGATCACTTCAAGACACCGCTAGGGATCATTCCCGTTGACCGGGGCCTCACCGAACGACTCGCGAAGGCTGACCGGCGCTTCGTGCAATCGGCGGAGATCCATGCGCCGGAGCACAGCATCGAGGCGGAATTGCCGTTTCTCCAAAAGAAACTCAAGAGTTTTCTCCTACTGCCGGTGCTTACTGCAACGAACGATCTTGCCGCTCTCGATACCTTCGCCAAGGAACTGGTGAAGGCAATCGAGGCGATCAAGAAGCGGACGCTCATTGTGGTGAGCACCGATCTATCGCACTATCACGATTATGAGACGGCACGGCAAATGGACGACGAGACGCTCCGGCTCATGAGCGAAGGGAAATGGGATGAGTTGCGGCGCAAGATATTCTCAGGAGCCTGCGAAGCGTGCGGATTCTATGCCGTTCACATTGCCAGCCGGGTTCTCGAACATTATGGGGTGACGCGGGGAACCGTCGTCAAAGCGGAGAATTCGGGTGATGCGGTGCGCGAATCGCGCCCCGGCGGGGTGGTCGGCTACGGCGCCGTTATATTCGAAAAGAAGGGCGTAGCATCGGCAAAAGAATCGTCGGCTATAAAGGCGCAGACGAACGAGGCGGAACGGAAGTATCTTCTCGAACTTGCCCGCAAAAGTATCGAATACACGCTCGAAACGGGCAAACCGTATCAACCGCCCAAGCCGGCCGACGGCATTCTCACGGCGCCGCGTGCCGTGTTTGTAACCCTCAAGAAAAACGGAGACCTGCGCGGATGCATCGGACACCTCGAGGCGGTCATGCCGCTCTATCAGGCGGTCGCCGACCGCGCCCACGCCGCCGCTTTCTACGACCCGCGATTCCGACCGGTGCGCAAGGAAGAGATGAAAGAAATAGATATCGAAATCTCCATCCTCACCCCGCCCCGCAAGATAAACGACTACCGCACGATCGTCCTCAAACGGGACGGCGTCATCGTGCGGAACGGTAACCGCGGCGGCGTCTTCCTTCCGCAGGTTGCCGAAGAGACCGGTTGGGGTCTCGACACCTTCCTCGGTGAACTCTGCTCGCAGAAGGCGGGTCTGCCGTGGACCTGTTACAAGGACAAGTCTTCGGAATTATCTGTCTTTCAAGTCGAACTGTTCAGCGAGAAATAAGGTCTACCTGACCTCGTGGACCCAGCCTTTCGGGCCTTCGACGACACCGGTTTGGATACCGGTGAGAAGGTCGTAGAGTTTACGCGACACCGGCCCCACCTCTTTGCCGCCGGCATAGAAAGTGTAGGATTTTTTTCGATGAACGATTTCCCCGATGGGGGTAATGACCGCCGCAGTGCCGCAGGCACCCGCCTCGACGAATTCTCCGAGGCTGTCTATCGGGACAGGGCGCTCCTCGACCGTCATCTTGAGATACTGTTCGGCAAGGTGCATAAGCGAATACTTGGTGATAGAGGGCAGTATCGAGTTCGACTTCGGGGTGACAAAACGGTCGTCTTTGGTAATACCGAAGAAGTTCGCCGCACCGACCTCCTCGATGTAGGTGTGAGTCGCCGGATCAAGGTAGATGCAGTCGGCGAATCCTTCCTTGACGGCGATCTCGTGGGCGCGAAGGCTTGCCGCGTAGTTCCCGCCGACCTTCACCGAGCCGGTGCCGTTCGGTGCTGCGCGGTCGTACTCCGAGGTGATGAAGCGAACCGGCTGGAGACCACCCTTGAAATAGGGACCGACCGGTGAACCAAAAACCGAGAAAATGTATTCGGGTGCCGGTTTCACGCCGAGATTCTCGCCGACTCCGATAAGGAACGGCCGCAGGTAGAACGATGCACCGTACCCATAGGGGGGAACCCAACGGAGATTGGCGCGCACCACCTCCTCGCAGGCACGGATGAACATCTCCTCGGGAACGGGCGGCATAAGGAGCGCCTCGGCCGAGCGGCGCATCCGTTTTGCGTTCTCGTCGGGACGGAACAAAACGACCCGGCCGTCTTTCGTCGTAAACGCCTTGAGTCCCTCGAAACACTGCTGCCCGTAGTGGAGCGCACAGGACCCCTCGTGGATATGAAGGGAATTATCCTCGGTAAGCGTTCCCGCATCCCACCTCCCCTCTTTCCAGTGGGCGATGAAACGCCGGTCGGTTTTCTGGTAGCCGAATCCCAGTTTCGACCAATCGAGAGAAACTTTCTCAACCCCTGTCATCAATGACCTCCCTGATCGAATGATACCGAACTCTCGAAAGACGGTAACCCGAAGAACAAGCCTTGTCAAGGGGAAGAAAACTTATTCGAAATCGGCGTAGATGCGGCCGAAATTGATGCCGGCGATCGTCTTGGTACCGTATTTTTCTCTGAGAAGTACCCGCACCTTGTAGAAGTCGTCGGCGTGACTGCCGTTTTTTATCGCAGTCGAGGCCTCGATGAAAGCGCACAGTTCGTCGGCCGCCTTCACGAGCGATCCGTCGCGTGGCTCGAACCGGTCGTCGTTGTATTTTTCCGAAATCTCCTCGGGCGAGGCTGTGATGAATTTCCCTCCGACGAGCACGGTGTCGGAGAACTCGTCTTCGGTCCAGCGGCGGAACGCGGGGACCCACGGCTCGGGCAGCAGCCGGTAAACTTCTCGCTCCATCTGCTCCCGTTCGTATTCTTTGATAAGGTCG